>JBCCQO010000205.1:0-6464 GCA_039024595.1 Pseudomonadota bacterium
AGACGGACGAAACTTGCCTTCGATTACCGCACTCCCCGTCGGTGAAGCGGAGCTGTATTTTGAGAACCTAAACTTAAGTGGCCGTGATGCAGAAATCGCGGAGAAGATTCTTAAAGAAATACGTGCCCGCTATCGCTTTCTAGTTGACGTAGGGCTGAATTATCTGACCTTGGATCGCAGTGCTGACACCTTGTCCGGCGGCGAAGCACAGCGCATTCGTCTGGCCTCTCAAATAGGTGCGGGTCTAGTGGGTGTAATGTACATCCTCGACGAACCTTCGATTGGTCTGCATCAAAGAGATAACGAAAGACTGCTGCGCACACTCACGCATTTGCGCGATCTGGGAAACACGGTCTTGGTCGTCGAGCACGATGAAGATGCGATTAGGACAGCCGATCACGTCATCGATATTGGGCCCGGTGCCGGCGTACATGGTGGTACGATCGTGGCGGAAGGCAGCGTCAAAAAAATCATGGCGACTAAAACTTCTCTCACGGGCGCCTATCTCTCCGGAAAGCGCCAGATTGATGTCCCTGCGCGGCGCACAAGCGTTGATAGGAAAAAGTTACTAAAGCTGTCCGGCGCCAGCGGTAACAATCTGAAAAATGTGGACCTCGAGATCCCTTTGGGATTGCTTAGCTGCATTACGGGTGTATCGGGCTCCGGCAAGTCGACCCTTGTTAACGCGACCCTTTATCCTCTCGCGGCGACCGCACTAAACGGTGCCACTACGCTTACACCAGCACCCCACAGCGCGATCGAAGGCCTTGAACACATCGATAAGTGTATCGACATCGACCAAAGCCCTATTGGAAGAACGCCGCGCTCGAATCCAGCCACATACACAGGTATTTTCACTCCGGTTCGGGAGCTGTTTGCAGGCACGCAGGAAGCTCGTTCGCGTGGCTACAAGCCTGGACGGTTCAGCTTTAACGTAAAAGGAGGGCGCTGCGAAGCCTGCCAAGGCGATGGCGTCACCAAGGTAGAGATGCATTTTCTTCCTGACATCTACGTACCTTGCGACGTCTGCAAGGGAAAACGCTACAACCGAGAAACCTTGGATATTAAGTACAAAGGCAAAAATATCCATGAAGTACTGGAGATGACGATAGAAGACGCCCTAGATTTTTTTGAGGCCGTTCCTGCAATTGCTCGAAAACTGCAAACGCTCATCGACGTCGGTCTCAGCTATATTCGCCTGGGGCAAGCGGCCACCACCCTCTCTGGAGGAGAGGCGCAACGGGTAAAACTCTCACGGGAGTTATCCAAACGGGATACGGGCCGAACATTGTATATCTTGGATGAACCAACCACTGGGCTTCATTTCGAAGACATAAGACAGCTTTTGCAGGTACTTCATCGCCTTAGGGATCATGGCAATACGGTGGTCATCATTGAGCACAATCTCGACGTCATTAAGACGGCTGACTGGGTCGTCGATCTCGGGCCAGAGGGCGGAAGTGGTGGCGGTGAAATCATTGCTGAAGGTACACCTGAAGAGGTTGCCGGTATTTCCGCATCCCATACAGGGCGCTTTCTCGCACCTGTACTCGGGACCAATCCACCCGCAGACAAGGCAGCTTAGCGGGGCAGCGCGCTGCCTGGCTTGGGCGCTCAGCGGCTTCCTCAAGGAGGCCCGTTACGAATAACGATAAGAAATATAGGAACGGTAAGTAAGGAGATACCAGATGACTTCTCTTCCATCCATGCTCGAGCGGACCGTGCGCCTCAATCCGAAGGCCATGGCCATGAGCCATCAGGGACGCACCGCTAGCTGGCAAGAACTGTACGCGCGAGTAGCACGACTGGGTGCGGCGCTTGCCAGCTATGGCCTTGCAGAAGGAGAGCGAGTGGCGATCTTGAGTCTGAACAGCGATCGCTACTACGAAACCGTTTTCGCTATCCCCTGGGCCGGCTTATGCGTGGTGCCCCTGAATACGCGCTGGGCGCTCCCGGAAAACAATTACGCGCTCAGCGACTCGGAAACCAAAGTTCTTTTCTTCGATGACGCCTTCGCAGAACAAGCCTGCACGCTCTTAGAGGACTTAGAGTCGCTACAGCATGCGGTGTACATGGGCGATCATGAGTGTCCAAGTTGGGCGCAATCCTATGAACAATTAATTTCGGATAACGCGCCTTCCATTGCGTCGGGGCGCGGTGACGAAGAGATGGCTGGCATCTTTTATACGGGCGGTACTACGGGCTTTCCAAAAGGAGTGATGCAATCTCACCGTGCGATTTGGGCGAGCGCGCTTGGCACGCTTCCGGAGTTTCAGATGCGACGCGACGCAAGTTACTTACACGTCGCTCCGATGTTTCATATGGCAGACTTTGCAGGAAGCATGGGCACGACTTTAGCTGCGGGACGCCACGTCGTGTTGAAGACCTTCGATCCGGAAGAAGTCCTAGCCACGTTTGCGGAGGAAGAAATAACCCACGTGCTGCTGGTACCGGCAATGATAAAGATGTTGCTCAACCACCCGCTGGCGGCTGGAGCAGACGTTTCGACCTTGCGCTATGTCATCTACGGGGCTTCACCAATGCCAGCGGCAACCTTAGAACAGTTCATGGCCACGTGGCCTAGCGTTGGGCTGATACAAGCTTACGGTCAAACAGAGCTTGCACCAGTCGCGACAATGTTGAGTTCGGACGACCACCGAGACGGTGGTGCCAAACTGAGCTCTGCTGGAAGACCTACCGCGATCAACGATATCCGCATCTTGGATGAGGACGGCAAAGACTGCCCTACCGGCGTGTCTGGAGAAGTCGTTGTTCGCGGTCCTCACACGATGATCGGCTATTGGAATAAACCGGAAGAGACTCAAAATGCCCTGCGCGATGGCTGGGTATACACTGGTGATGCCGCCTACTTTGATGAAGAGGGCTACCTCTTCATTGTTGATCGAGTGAAAGACATGGTGGTCACGGGAGGAGAAAACGTGTTCACCACGGAGGTGGAGAACGCGGTTATCAGCCATGACGCGGTCCAAGACGTCGCAGTGATCGGTGTTCCACACGCCGAGTGGGGTGAGTCAGTACACGCGATTGTCATTCCCCATGAGGGAAAGGTTGTGAACGAAGAGGAATTAATCGCACACTGCCGTGAACGAATTGCAGGTTACAAACTTCCCAAAAGCATTAGCTTCCGTAAGGAACCACTGCCGCTGTCCGGAGCGGGGAAGGTTTTGAAAACCGAACTACGGAAGCCTTTTTGGGAAGGTCATGAACGGCAGGTCAACTGAGCGTCGCAAATGGGCGTCGATATTAGCCGCCTCAAGTGGCCAGCTTCGCTTAACACTGACTTTTTTTGACACTAACTTTCTTTAAACACTAACTTTCTTTAGCTCTGAGAAGGGTGGTCGACTCCACAAGCGAGCCAGACGCTCCTCACCAGGAGATTGGAGATCAGTGTAGCTAGGCGGGCACTAATTTCAGGAGGCTATGACGGCCGATGGTTTTGCCCTGTCCGACCTCTTTGACTTATGAGATATTTTTGCTAATTGAACAGAAGGCCCTCTCGTAGAAACCAAAAAGCCGGGTACGAAACCCGGCTTTGAGTGAGAAGAGCATATGCATCCGTTGTCCTTCGAACGCTTGTACCCGTCTTAAATGTCCTTCTAAATCGTCTTACTCGCTCGACCTATTCGTCGTCATCCGTGTCATAGGATTCCGGCTGGGGACGATCGACCAATTCGACATAGGCCATGGGAGCCTTGTCACCGGTTCGGTAGCCACATTTCAAAATACGAATGTAACCACCCGGTCGCTGTTGATACCTTGGCCCTAGCTCGGAGAACAACTTACCGACCGCCTCTTTGCTCCGAATACGATCAAAGGCCAAGCGTCGATTAGCCACACTATCCTCTTTGGCTAAGGTGATCAGGGGCTCCGCGAATCCGCGAAGTTCCTTTGCCTTAGGCAAAGTTGTCTTAATGAGTTCGTGCTCAACCAAAGACGCAGTCATGTTTCGAAACATCGCCTTGCGGTGGGAGCTATTGCGGTTTAGTTGACGTCCACTATGACGGTGTCGCATCGCTTTAATCCTTCATACAGCGCAGAAACGCGCTGCTCTATATTCCAATCTCGTTTTAACAGTTAGTCGCTAAACACTGAGTACTTTTTCATCATTTCTCAAACTAGCCGGCGGCCAGTTCTCTAGGCGCATACCTAGCGACAAACCACGAGAAGCGAGAACGTCCTTAATTTCTGTCAACGACTTTTTACCGAGGTTTGGAGTCTTTAAGAGCTCGACTTCTGTGCGCTGAACAAGATCGCCGATGTAGTAAATATTTTCGGCCTTCAGGCAGTTCGCGGAGCGAACCGTCAGTTCTAGGTCATCGACCGGCCGCAGCAGCACGGGGTCGACTTCGTCTTCCGTATCGTTTGCTACGGTTTGTGCTTCGCTTTCAAGGTCAACAAACACCGCTAGCTGTTGCTGCAGGATAGTTGCCGCGCGTCGGATAGCTTCTTCTGGATCGATAGTACCGTTGGTTTCCAAATCCAGGACCAGTTTGTCGAGATCCGTTCGCTGCTCAACCCGTGCCGAGTCAACGACGTAAGACACGCGAAGAACGGGCGAAAAGGTTGCATCTAGCTGTAATCGGCCAATCGAGCGAGTCTCTTCGTCAGGATTTTCCCGCGAGTCCGCTGGCGAGTAGCCGCGTCCACGGGCAACAGTCAGCTTCATGTGAACCGCTGATTTGCTATTGAGGGTGCAAATCAGGTGGTCTGGGTTGCAGATTTCTATATCGTGATCCGTCTGAATATCACCGGCGGTCACAGGACCTTCGCCTTCTTTGCTCAACACCAACTCGGCCTCATCTTTGCCGTTCATGATGAGCGCGACGCCTTTGAGGTTGAGCAAAATTTCGATCACATCTTCCTGAACACCCTCTATTGTGGAGTACTCGTGAAGAACGCCATCGATCTCTGCCTCGGTAATGGCACAGCCAGGCATAGACGATAAGAGAATGCGACGCAACGCGTTGCCCAACGTATGGCCGAAGCCGCGCTCGAGCGGCTCCAAAGTGACCTGAGCACGCGTCCGGCTTTTCTCGGCAACGTTGATTTTGCGTGGGGTCAGAAGGTCTTTAACGGAAGATTGCATCTATGACACCTGTAAAAGTTTGTTCGATAAACCTAATGGAAACAGTGCGGAACGCGCCCAGGCGCCCTTACTTCGAATACAGTTCCACGATCAGGTTTTCGTTGATCTCGGAAGAGAGGTCTTGTCGATCAGGAGCAGCCTTGTATACGGCTTCAAGCTTGTCGACGTTCACATCTATCCACTCCGGTTCACCACGCTGCGCTGCCAGAGCCATAGCAGACTGGACTCGAAGCTGCTTCTTCGCTTTTTCGCGCAAAGCAACGACGTCACCGGCTTTGACCTGGTAAGACGGAATGTTCACAACCTGCCCGTTAACCAGGATGGCTTTGTGGGATACAAGCTGCCGAGCTTCCGCCCGCGTAGATCCGAAACCAATGCGATACACTACATTGTCGAGCCTACCCTCTAGCAGTTGGAGCAGGTTCTCACCGGTCGCACCGCGGAGTCGGGCCGCTTCCTTGTAGTAATTTCGGAACTGCTTTTCCAGAACGCCATAAATACGGCGAACTTTCTGCTTCTCCCGAAGCTGAACACCATAATCAGAGAGACGACCGCGACGAGCACCATGTTGCCCCGGAATACTCTCCGGCTTGCACTTTGATTCTAGTGAACGAACGCCGCTCTTCAGAAAGAGATCTGTTCCTTCGCGTCGCGAAAGCTTGCACTTCGGGCCAATATATCTTGCCATTTCAAATACTCCCTAAACCCGACGCTTTTTCGGAGGACGACAACCGTTGTGTGGTATCGGTGTCACATCCGTTATGTTGCTGATCTTGTAACCGCAGGCGTTGAGCGCGCGCACAGCCGATTCGCGACCGGGTCCCGGGCCTTTTACCTGAACATCTAAATTTTGGAGGCCATACTCTTTAGCGGCTTCGCCGGCGCGCTCCGCAGCGACCTGCGCAGCGAACGGGGTGCTCTTTCGAGAGCCGCGAAAACCAGAACCACCGGCTGTGGCCCAGCTCAGGGTGTTCCCCTGGCGATCTGTGATTGTGATGATCGTATTGTTGAACGATGCATGGATGTGCGCGATTCCATCAGCGATGGTTCGCGTGATTTTCTTGCGCGTGCCTTTGGCACCTGGCTTCGCCATGGTTGTAGTCCTGTCTTAATATCAACACCGCACAAAAGGGTGCGGCTACACTAATTGGGATTCGCTATTGCTGAATTTCGGTCGATCTTAAATCGCTAGTAGGTCGAATCGTCTCTTGTCTTTTGGGGAGGCTTAGGAAAGTCCAGATCGAGTCCGTCAAGGGCTGACTAGCTGCGCCGCTGGGAAGCGGGATTAGACTTTCTTTTGCTTCTTTTTTCTTGCTATCGAATCTCTTTCTATCGCGCTAAGGGCTTTCTATCGCGC
>JBCCQO010000206.1:0-6424 GCA_039024595.1 Pseudomonadota bacterium
CTCCCTGGGCTGACTAAGACGAAGTTCGCCGGTGCACTCTTCGAGCACAAAGAGATCTACGACGCCGCAATGGAGAAAATTCCCATGGGTCGGCACGCAGAACCTGAGGAAATGGCGGGCACCGTTTTGTACTTGGTATCCGATGCGGGCAGCTACACAACCGGTGAGTGCATTGTTGTCGATGGTGGTATCACCCTCTAGCAACAAGCAGGGCCGGTTGGCGTATTAGCCGCTATCACTCTTCTTCAGCGCGTCCCAAAGAGAGGCGAAGGTTTCGCCCACTTCATGAGCGTATGTCCAGCGCTTCCATCAATTTCGCTCGGGTACGCCCTGATCGTGAAATGAGTGTCATTGGTAGTTCGAACCACGAAGGCGCGATTTCATTACCGCAATAACTTCCCCGAAAGTTCTTGCTCAGCTAAAGTGCACGCTATGCATAAAGTTCTCATCACTCACCAATTACCTGGCGATAAAATCCACGAGCTGAGCTCTAGTAGCGAGGTTACTGTTTGGATGGGGCCTGGTCTGTTAGGCGCAGAAGCTTTGCGCGAAGAACTCAAAGATTGCGTCGGTGTCGTTTGCATGCTCACCGATCGTATCGATGAAAAACTGCTCGATGCGTGTCCTCAGCTGAAGTTTATATCTTCGATGTCGGTCGGTGTCGATCACATCGATGTGGCCGCCGCCAGTGAGCGTAGCATTGCGGTCGGCAACACTCCCGGTGTGCTAGTCGAGACCACTGCAGACGCCACTTTTGCTCTCCTATTGGCCGCTTCACGGCGAATTGCAGAGGCTGATTTGTATGTGCGCGGCGGTCACTGGAGTGATGAAAACGCTTGGTCCCCAGATTTCTTCGTCGGGAAAGATGTTGCGGGAGCAACGCTTGGAATTATCGGGCTAGGCGAAGTGGGAAAAGCCGTCTCCCGTCGTGCTAAAGGTTTCGGTATGCGTGTGCTTGGCTGGAATCATCGAGAGAAGTCTGTGGCTGGAATAGAGTCGGTGAGCTTGGAGCAGCTTTTGAATGACAGCGATTTCGTCTGCATTACCATAGCTCTAGCCAAGGAGACTCGACACCTAATTGACGCCGATAAACTGGCACTGATGAAACACGATGCGGTGCTGATCAACACTTCGCGCGGCGGAATCGTCGACGAGGAAGCTTTAGTGGACGCGCTGGTCAACGGCCGTCTCGGTTCCGCTGCCTTGGATGTGTTTGCTCGTGAACCGCTGGCCGCTGATCATCCACTTGTTCGTTTGCCGAACGTCGTACTTACTCCGCATATCGGCAGCGCAACCCATGATACTCGATGCAAAATGGCAGATATGGCCGCAGCCAATGCCCTTGCAGCACTGAGCGAACAGCCAATGCCATCTTGTGTCAATCCCGAGGTATACGAACGCTGAGGTTGAGTCAGTGACTGGCATAGCGATGACCGGAAGCGGGGGCCTACCTTAATAGAGTCTTCTCACGAAGCATCCAGTGCCCTTGCACAATTGAGCCGACTTCAAGGGCAAGCGGTAGAAATCCCTTGCGACGTGTCCGGCGCTTATCTTTATTCTACCGAGCGCTATCGTTGGCTCTGCAAACCCAAGGATGCGGTGCAGGCTGTTATCGATCTTCACGCACCGGAGCGACTCTTCTTAGAAAACCATAGGGCGATGGCGTACGCGTCAGCCCTTGTGCCTACGCTTAGTAGTGTATTGGACTTGGGTGCCGGGGGTGGGGGCTTTGTTCGCCATTTTAGGCATCATTACCACGACGCAGTGATTCGGTCGGTGGAGGCATCATCGGCTATGGTGCGTCTGGCGGAACGCTACTTTGAAATCGCTCCCGCTGCGATCATACAGGAGCGAGCGCAGACCTTTCTGGCGAGAGATCAAAGCCACTACGACTTTATTAGTTGTGACCTGTTTGACGGACGGGAAGCCCCCGCCGAGCTTTTTACCGTTGGCTTCTATGAAGCACTGGCAAACAAGCTCACAAGCGATGGCGTGCTTACTTTAAACCTACTGCCGGAGAGCGAGGCGCAGGCGCTGCAACTGCTGGCGACCGTCAGAGCGGTCTTCTCTGGAATCGGTGTTCTTCAGTTTTCCGAGCTCGGGAACCTTGTTTTAGTTCTGTGCAATGCACCGTTAGCAAGGCTAGCAGATCGGGAGCAGGCACTTATTGCGTCGCCGTACGCACGCAATGGGGAGGCGTTGCACTTCGCTAGCGAATTGCATGTTCTGCCAAGTTAGCGTTTGCCCAATTTCGCTGGTTAGTCGCTAGCGGCCGCAGGTACATAGGCGAGCCCTTTGCCCAGCGCTCGCTCGACGCTCTGCGGATCGACTCGATTCACGTTTTTTATCACCGCCGTGATAGAAACCTGCCACAGCAGCTGTGAGCCGTCGGGTGTCAGGAACATCAATCGCAAGTTGCCCGTTTCTACCGGGCCCCCAAGCGCATAGGCGTTATCGATAGATGCGCCGTCCGGAAGTCGATTGATTGTGGTATTGGTACTCGGATAGGGGTAAACCCCGGATGCCTGCGTGCTGACCAAGCCTGCGTTTACCCCTTGGCTTGCCAGATACTCGACCAGGAATTCCGCTTGTCCCCGTTCGACGAGTCGGTAGCCGAGCTCATTCAGACGCGCATCTACTACTCGGCGCACAATGGGGTCTGCTTGATAGGTGCGATCGTGGGTATAGCTCGCTGGTTCGCCCAGCGGCTCGCTGCGCCAAGCGTAATCGCTGACCCCTGCTGCCTCAAACCTAGACACGTCGTCGGGAATCACCTCGGTGCCACTGCAAGCAGCGAGCGTTGATACGAGGGCGCAGATCGCAACAAATCGCAGTCGCAGGTACCTAGTAAAAACTATTTGGATCGTAACCATTACTCGTATCTCTTTTGTGTGTGCCCGTGTTCTTTGTCCGCGCTTCTAGAAGCGGGTTGAACTCAGCAAAACAGGGAGTATCTCAAAACATTGCGCAAGCTAGTGCTTTCATTGGTCACTCACAAGCACTGGTCTAGCGGCAGTTCTGTCGTCATCTTTACGTGCGCCAGCGCGGCGTTCGAGTGGATCTCCTGAACCGTGGGCATCTGCGAAAGCTTTTCGCGAAAGAGTTTTTCGTAGGCGTACAAGTCGCGCGCTACGATCTTAAGCAAAAAGTCGAAGTCGCCGATTACCTTATGACACTCGAGCACCTCAGATAGCTCCAAGATTTGTTCTTCAAATTCCGGTAGCGATCGCTTTCCGTGAGCGGATAGCTTTACCCGTGCGAATATGGTCACAGATAGTCCCAGTTGCCGCGCATTCAGTAGCGCGACTCTTCGCTCTATTAAACCCTCTGTTTCTAAACGACGAATTCGACGCCAACAGGGCGGCTGCGTTAGACCGACATGATCGGCTATCTCAGACACACTCATACTCGAGTCCCGCTGCAGATAGCTCAGGATGCGACGATCGAGCTGATCGATGGGGGTGGTAACTTCAAGCATATAATATTTATTAAATAACAATATAGAGAATAAATTATTTACTAATAGACTCAAAAACACCAGTAAAACTATAAAAATTAGTTCGAAATTGGCCTACCTTATATGTGCAAGATCCCAACAATGAACACTCTTCGTTCTTGGAGCGTCAATAATGAAAACAAGCGCTTCTGCGGCTCAGCAGCCTACGAATCTCAAGAGTCGCTTGTACGTACCCGCGGCGAGTTCTCGGCCCGGTGGAACGCCCGACTTTAGCGATCTGCATATCCCCGAGGTCGGTTTCGCGCCCAGACCTCCCGTTGACATCACCGCAGCAGAAACAGCGGCCCTGAGCGCGGGGCTAGTACGAGTCTTAGATCACAATGCGCAGGCCCAAGGTCCTTGGGATCCTAAGCTCGATCCGCAAACCCTTAGGCGCGGTTTAAGGCATATGCTGCATGTGCGCGTATTCGATGATCGAATGTTTCGTATGCAGCGCCAGGGCAAGCTGTCTTTCTATATGAAGTGCACTGGGGAAGAAGCCGTAGCCGTAGCCCAAGCGATGGCTCTCCGGCCCGGAGATATGTTATTTCCCACCTACCGACAACAGGGATTGCTGTTCGTCCGCGAACGCCCAGTCCAAGACATGATGTGTCAATGTCTGTCGAACGCGGGCGATAGCATAAAGGGCCGCCAGCTTCCGGTTTTGTACAGCTGGAAGGAGGGCAACTTCTTTACCATATCGGGCAATCTGGCAACGCAGGTCAGTCAGGCTGTCGGGTGGGCGATGGGCGCAGCTTATAAAGGTGAAGATGATCTAGCGGTCGCCTGGGTAGGTGATGGAAGCACTGCCGAAGCCGATGTTCACAATGCAATGTTGTTTGCGGCCACCTACCGGGCTCCCGTTATCCTGAACGTGGTAAATAATCAGTGGGCGATCTCGACTCCGGCTAGCTTCGCTTGTGCAGGTATGACTTTCGCCGCCCGGGGTCTCGGCTACAACCTTCCGAGTATTCGCGTCGACGGTAACGACTTTCTCGCGGTTCATGCGGTCACTCAATGGGCAGCTGAAAGGGCCCGTGCTGGCCACGGCGCCAGCTTTATTGAACTACTTACCTATCGGGTAGCGGCGCACTCAACCAGCGACAACCCGGACGGATATCGGGCGAAGAACGAAGCTGAGCGATGGCCTCTAGGAGATCCAATCGAGCGTTTAAAAAACCATTTGATCAGCTTAGGGGAATGGAGCGAACAGCGACACGCAGCCCTTGAGGCAGAACTCACCGAGTCGGTTGCTAAGGACTGGACGGCGGCGCTCACGCACGGCAGCTTTGAAGAAGGCCCTCACTGGCCCGTCGAAACGATGTTCGACGACGTGTTTAAAGAGATGCCCGACCATCTAAGACACCAGCGAACGCTACTGATGAGCGAAAGCTGATGGGAGTGAGAAGGTGAACGAGTCGTGACCGCTATGACGATGACACAGGCAATCCGCTCCGCTCTGGACTGCTGCATGGACCGGGATCCGATGGTGCTTGTGATGGGTGAAGACGTCGGTTTCTTTGGCGGTGTTTTTCGCTGTACGGAAGGTCTCTATGAAAAACACGGCGCCCATCGCGCCCTTGATACACCTATTAGTGAGGGCGGTATTGTTGCGACTGCCATCGGTATGGGTGTGAACGGCCTGCGACCGGTCGTTGAGATGCAGTTTGCAGATTACATCTATCCCGCTTTCGATCAGATCGTCAGTGAACTCGCCAAACTTCGTCACCGTTCTGGCGGTGAATATTGGGCGCCGGTCGTGATACGTGCTCCTTGTGGTGGAGGCATTCGCGGTGGGCAGACTCACTCACAGAGCCCGGAGGGAATCTTCACCCACGTTTGTGGCCTGAAAACGGTGATGCCTTCCAACCCCTATGACGCCAAAGGCTTGCTCATTGCCGCGATCGAGGACGATGACCCGGTGATCTTTTTTGAGCCAAAGCGCATTTACAACGGACCGTTCTACGGTCATGAGGAAGATGCAGCGAGCTCTTGGGCGAGTCATTCGGCTGGCGAGGTGCCCGATGCTTACTACCGAATACCGCTACAAAGTGCGAAGGTTTTGCGCCCTGGCGCGGCGGTGACCGTACTGACCTACGGCGCGATGGTGCACGTTGCGGAAGCGGCAATTGCTTCCTCCGATGTCGATGCGGAACTGATTGACCTGAGATCACTACTACCGCTAGACCTCGATACGGTAGTCACCTCAGTCGAGAAAACGGGTCGTTGTGTGGTGCTACATGAAGCAACCCGAACCAGTGGCTATGGTGCTGAGCTCGTCGCCGAGGTGCAGGAAGCATGCTTCTGGCATCTCAAGGCCCCAATCGAGAGGGTGACGGGTTGGGACACGCCTTACCCGCATGTTTTCGAGTGGGAGTATTTTCCTACTCGCGCTCGCATCGTAGCCGCTTTGCAGCGCTCCGTAGCCTGTCGATGAACACCCGAGGGTTTTAGCGGATGAGTGAATTCAGTTTCAAACTGCCGGATCTTGGTGAAGGTTCCGTCGAGTCGGAAATCAGCGAGTGGCATATCGCCGTCGGTGAGTACGTACTTGAAGATCAGGTGATTGCGGATGTGCAAACTGATAAAGCGGTCGTTGAAGTTGGTTCACCGGTCAGCGGTGTTGTTGTCGCTCTTGGGTGTAACGCCGGCGACATGCTACCCGTTGGCGCCGAGTTGGTTCGTTTTGCCACGGAATCATCCCGAGACAAGGCCTCCTATCCATCCGCTGAACCGGCACCCACAGATGATGCGACCCGCAAGCTCTCGATTCCTGCGCGCCCCAAAGAGACAGTGCTGAGCATCAACTCAACCACTGCTAACTCAACCACTGAATCAGCAGCCCATAGGCAAAGCGCCCAACAAGAACAGCGTGCGACGGAGGCATTTTCAGAGACTGGAACTGCGGCCCCGGCTCTTCAACCAGCC
>JBCCQO010000207.1:0-6335 GCA_039024595.1 Pseudomonadota bacterium
GGTGTCAGTGCCACTGTAGAAGTCACAGAATTGTAGAAACAAGTCGATGCCGGGCTTATAGTTGTCCTCTAGGGTCCGTGGCGCAATGCTGCCTTTACGCACCTCGGCCCATTCCTCAAACAGGGAGCGAAGTGTCGGGTTTTCTGGGACCTTATTCTGTTCCGGGTAAGGCAAGCTCTCGCCTTTCCTGGTGCCTGAATCGAGCGTTGAAGCATTAACTTCAGTTTGTTGGACTGGAGAAACGTCATGCGCCCTCTCGAGCGCCGTCGAATTGGTGACGGCGTCTTGCTGACAGAGATATTGATAGGCGCGACTTAAGAGAGCCTCATTTCGACTGTAATAGCCGTGCTTACGAAAGTTCTCTGGACAGCCATTATCACAATCGAATTGCGCTTCCCAATCGTCGTAGCTCTGACATGTTTCTGCTTTAAACAGCAGCGTCATTGCCGCTTCCAACTCACCAGGTGTGTAAAACATGGCACGTGTATAGGTATCCATAATCACAGTCACTTTCCTCGCTTTACTTAGTGCACACCTATATATAGGGGTTGCAAGGGAGCGTTTGAAGACAGCGCCCAGCAGAGGGTCTTTTTCCCGTAACTTTTTTGGTATCCAACGCTGGTAGTACCAAATTCCGCTAGGGGAACGAGTGAGATGGTGGAGTTTGTAATGGGACATAATCTAACGACCTTTCTAACGGTCGCCAGACCTAGCGTGGCGGAGAAAAAACCTAACTATTTGGTTTTTAGTTAGTTTGCTCCAAAAGTGGTGCCCAGGAGAGGACTTGAACCTCCACGCCCTTGCGAGCACTAGCACCTGAAGCTAGCGTGTCTACCAATTTCACCACCTGGGCAGGTGTTGGCCTAAGCCAAGGTTAACGGTTGGCGTTACCAAACCGTCACTCGCTCACCTACAAGAAGGCGTTTTGACGAGGTCGCGCAGATTAAGACCGCACCTTGCTGGTGTCAACGTTGCCGTATAATTCTTGAATGTTTGTCACCGTGTTTCACCATGGCCAAAAAGACTAAATCCCGTCGTGCCACAAAAGGGTCGCTTGTCGATCCACACGCACAGCGGGAGGCGCGCCGCTATGAAAACCCGATAGCGTCCCGGGAAGCGATTCTAAATTTGCTGCGGGACGCCAACGCACCTCTGCCCATGGAGGGAATCTCCCAGGCACTCTCGATTCATTTGGATCAAGATCTGGAAGCGTTGCGTCGCCGCCTTCGTGCCATGCAGCGCGATGGACAAGTGCATGTCGATCGCCGCGGAGGGTACGGAGCGGCTGATGCGCTTCATCTCCTTCGTTGTCGCGTACAGGGGCATCGGGACGGATATGGCTTTGCGATTCCCGATGGGGAGTCCGACGACGTATTTTTAAGTGCTCGTCAAATGCGCAGTCTTTTCGATGGTGATGCCGTATTGGTTGCGATCACAGGCACCGATCGGCGCGGCCGACCAGAAGGCAAAGTGGTTGAGATACTTGAGAGAGGTGTTAGCCAGGTCGTAGGGCGGTATCAAGAGGAGAGCGGTATCGGTTTCGTCCTCCCGGATAACGCTCGCATTACGCAGGAAATCTTAATTCCTCCTAAGGAAAAGAATGGAGCAAAAAACGGGCAGATCGTCACCGCCGATATAACCCACTATCCCGATCAGCGCCTCGGCGCTAAAGGCCGGATTACCGAGGTTTTGGGCGAACACCTGGATCCAGGGCTCGAAATTGACATCGCCATTCGATCTCATGGTATTCCCTGGGAATGGCCGGAGAGTGTCCAGCGCGAGGCCGGAGGTTTACGAGACGAGCCTAGCGAGGAAGACAAGCTCAATCGAGTTGATCTGCGCGACAAACCGTTCGTCACCATCGATGGAGAAGATGCGCGTGATTTCGACGACGCGGTCTTTTGCGAGCGCCGACGCAATGGCGCTTGGCGATTGTGGGTGGCGATCGCGGATGTTTCCCACTACGTGGAGCCCGGAACGGCGCTTGATGAGCAGGCTTTAGAGCGGGGCAATTCGGTCTACTTTCCTGAACGAGTGGTGCCGATGTTTCCCGAAGTCCTCTCGAACGGCTTGTGCTCTTTGCGGCCCCTGGTAGATCGATTAGCGCTAGCGGTCGAGATGGAGGTCGACGCTGATGGCGCCCTAAAAGAATTTCGTTTTTGTGAGGCGGTGATCCACTCGCACGCGCGTCTGACCTATACGCAAGTCGGTGAGTTGATTGAGGAGGGGCGCTCCACCGACGTGCCTAAAGCTTTGCACAGGCCGCTCATGGACTTATACGCGCTCTATAAAGTGCTACGAAAAGCGCGAAGCGAGCGCGGGGCAATCGACTTTGAAACCGTTGAAACGAGAATTCTCTTCAACGAAGCGCGCAAGATCGACTCGATTGAACCGGTACGGCGGAACGACGCACACCGTCTGATTGAAGAATGCATGCTATGCGCCAATGTTGCTGCGGCGAGATTTTTTGATGTACATCAGCTCCCGACACTGTACCGCGTTCACACTGGGCCAAGCGGTGAGAAACTGGAGAACCTACGCGCTTTTTTGTCTGAGCTGGCACTTGGGTTGGGCGGCGGCGATTCCCCAACGCCCCTCGACTATCAGCGCTTACTAGCCGATGTCGCCGAGCGCGACGATAAAACGGTTATCCAGACCATGCTGCTTCGCTCACTCAGCCAGGCAATCTATACGCCGGAAAATAAAGGCCATTTCGGGCTTAACTATCCAGCCTACGCTCACTTTACCTCTCCCATTCGACGTTATCCTGACCTCCTAGTACATCGGGCGATTCGCGCGGTGATTCAGTCAAAAGTGCGCTCAAAGTTGGTTAAACGGCTTCGCGGTACACGCAAGCAGTCGCTGGAGGCTGGATACAGCTACGGTGTCGCTGAAGTAGCCGCGCTCGGTGAACGCTGTTCAATGACTGAGAGACGGGCGGACGATGCCACGCGAGAAGTGCATGCGTGGCTCAAATGCGAGTACCTCCGAGAAAGGGTCGGCGAGACTTTCGACGGTGTGGTGAGCGCGGTTACAAACTTCGGCCTGTTTGTGGAGCTAGCGGACTTATACATAGAGGGCTTGGTTCACATTACGGCACTGCCCGGAGACTACTACCGCTTTGATCATGCGCAACAGCGTTTGGTGGGCGAGCGGACAGGGCGTAGTTACCGCTTGGGGGCGGCCATACAGGTTCTGGTCGCCGCGGTAAATCTTGATGAGAAGAAGATTGATCTCGAACCTGTGCTAAACACCAAAACGTCTTCTCGCAACGACGGCAGCAAAAGGCAGCGTCCGTCTCAAAGTAACGGGGTAGGCAAGGCGAGGAGTCGAAAGCAAGGCTCCAAAAGCACAACAAACTCAAGCAAGACCGAGATCCGCTCGAATGGGAAGAAAGGTAAAGGTGGAGGAGGCAGCAAAACCACCACTAGGAAAGCTCGCAAGGTTCGGGCGGCTCCCGGCGCGAAAACGAAAGGGGTAAAAGCGCGAAAAGGCAAACGTCGGTGAAAGACCATGCGTTTGGAATTCATGCGGTCGCGGAGATCCTTAAGCAAAATCCGACCGCGATAGAGCGTTTGTTTCTGCAGGCTGGACGCTTGGATCACCGAGCAGAGTCGATTCTAAAGCGTGCTGAGTCGTCTGGTATCACCGTTCAACGAGTTGCTCGCTCTGAGCTTGACCAACTGGTGGATGGACGTCATCAGGGCGTCATAGCGACGCTTGCGGGTACAAGAGTACAGGACCAGGACTTGCGCTGGAGTGAGCAGCAGCTTCTCCATGCCGTAGAGCACAATGACCAGGCGCTGATTCTCGTTTTGGACGGCGTTACCGATCCGCATAATTTAGGTGCTTGTCTGCGCAGTGCAGATGCAGCCGGCGCTACTGCCGTTGTGATTCCAAAAGACAAATCAGCGGACATCACGCCAACTGTTCGCAAAGTTGCCTGTGGAGCATGCGCGACTGTCCCGCTGGTTAGAGTAACGAACCTGGCTCGGTCACTGGTTGCGCTAAAGGAGTCGGGAATTTGGTTTTACGGAGCCGCCGGTGAGGCCGAAACATCACTGTATGAGACTCGCGCACGCGGGCCGATTGCATTGGTCATGGGTGCAGAAGGCAGCGGCATGCGCAGACTTACCCGGGAACACTGCGATTTCCTGATCGCGATTCCAATGGCTGGAGCGGTAGAAAGTCTCAACGTGTCCGTCGCGACTGGAATCTGCTTATTTGAACTGCAGCGGCAACGCTCCAACCGCTAGCGTAGATTCAACCCGCTTCGCGGTTGCTAGTTGCGTAAGGGATCTCTCAGCTGGGGTTCTCGTCCGTAATATTGCCGCCGTATTGTCCCTTGCGATGCTCCTGAACGGCCTGTAGACTCCGCGCCTCAAAATTCGAGCGGTCATTTTTTGACCGCATCTCCTTGTTGCACGGACCACACTGCTGATGCGGGTGGAGCCGGTGACTAAAACCCGAAAGGAGCTCGCAGATGCGACACTATGAGATCGTGTTCATGGTGCATCCGGACCAGTCTGAACAGGTTCCGGGCATGATTGAACGCTATAGCAACACCATCACTAAAGACGGCGGCATGGTCCACCGGCTCGAAGACTGGGGCCGCCGCCAACTGGCTTATCCCATCGCCAAGGTCCACAAAGCCCACTACATTCTTATGAATGTGGAAGCGTCAAATGACGCTATGGACGAACTGACTACCACTTTCCGTTATAACGACGCGGTCATTCGCAACATGGTCATCCGACGCGACGGTGCGGATGTCTCTGAATCGCCGATCATGAAAGCTGAGAAAGAGAGCCGTGAGCGCAAATCTCGCTACGAAGAGCGCCAAGCAAGCGAGCAGCCGACGGAGAGCGCTGAGTCCCCTGAAGCAGAAGCCGCTACCGATGGTAACGCTACAAACGATGCGACCGAGTAAAGCGGTTCAGATTTAGGAGAGTAATGTTATGGCACGTTTTTTTCGTCGCCGAAAGTTCTGCCGCTTTACCGCGGAGGGCGTTAAAGAGATCGACTATAAAGACTTGGACACGTTAAAGGCTTATGTCTCTGAGACTGGCAAGATTGTTCCAAGCCGAATCACTGGAACGAAAGCTAAATACCAGCGTCAGCTAGCGACCGCCGTGAAGCGCGCTAGATTTCTGGCACTTTTGCCCTATACGGACGGGCACCGCTAAAACGCTAGTGAGCTATCGATTGGGCCCTAAATAGAGGCATAGATACGACAACCTCTGTCTCTGTTTGAGGGAGCCATGCGCTAGCAGGAGGCCAGGTGCTGTTATGCACGGTTTAGCCCGCATCGCAATGAATGGGCGTTTTCGCGCCCTACTACTGGCAGTAGCGTGTTTCGGAACAATGCTATTTGCTTGGATCGGGGCTGCCATCGTCGCTTTGGTCACCTTGCGAAAGGGGATTCAGGAGGGAGTCTGGCTACTTCTTTGGACAGGCCTTCCGGTCTTGCTTCTGGCCAAAGTGAGTGGCGATGGGAGTGTCCTGGCACTGCTTTTGGGGACGTCGTTCCTGGCGATCGTACTTCGTAGTACGGTCGATTTGGCTTTATCGGCCTTAGCCAGCGTCGCCGTGGCTCTTGCGACTGGAATGGGTTTGCTGTGGTTTGGACAAGACCTGCTCACCGAACTTGCACAGATGTTCGAGCAGTTCTTTGTTTCTTTGGAGCAACAAACCGCGAGTTCGGGCAACCAGGTTGTGCGTCTGCAGCCTCCAACTCAACTACAGCTTGCAGGGATGATGGGTACGGCAAACGGGGCTATGAGTTTTTTATGCCTGGCTCTAGCACGCTATTGGCAGGCAAGCTTGTACAACCCGGGCGGGTTCGGAACGGAGTTTCGTGAGCTAAGATTTCCCAAGGCCATTGTTTTTGCCTTGTTATTTGCGGGTCTAGCGGGTGCCAGCGTTAGCCTGAGTTTTAGAAGCTGGGCAACGGCGGCTTTACTGCCGCTCACTATTGCGGGTTTTTCGCTTCTTCATGCGGGAGCACGAGCACGAGGGCGAGGCAGCTTTGGCCTGTCCCTGATGTATGTGACCTGGCTTGTGTTTGACGCCGTGAAGTTGTTACTGGTGGGCTTTGCAGTCGCCGACGCACTAATGGACTTTCGGAGGCGTTGGAACGCTGGACTAAGCGCGGGTACGAACCGTCGAAAGATTGCGAACGACCAAAACCATGAGGAATCCACCGTTCACAGGCAAGGCGAAGCGGGAAGCGTTGAAACTGATGAACGTGGTGAGCGCAGCCAAAGTGGCGCCGGCGAAGAACGTAGCCACGACAGTAAGAGCGACCAATACGAAGAGAGAGACGGGAACAGCGA
>JBCCQO010000208.1:0-6311 GCA_039024595.1 Pseudomonadota bacterium
CGAGTTTCGC
This sequence comes from Pseudomonadota bacterium, assembly GCA_039024595.1. Lineage (GTDB taxonomy): Bacteria > Pseudomonadota > Gammaproteobacteria > Pseudomonadales > Halieaceae > Congregibacter. Next base: position 11 of record JBCCQO010000208.1, read on the forward strand.
TTTTGAACTTTGCGCCAAACCAAGGTTAGGTTGTTCGCTGGCATAGATACGATGCGGTCAAGCGTCAACGCAGGCGCCCACTCGATTAACTCCTGGGTGTCACGGTAGCCGCCATAGCCTCGCTCGACCAAGCTGCGATGAAACTCCAGATTGCTTGACGTGCTGAAGTCGCCGTCTTGCGTAAAAGGGCCATACTGACAAAACACTCCACCAATGGGCAGCGTGTCGGAAACTGCTGCCATCATCGCCTTCACCGCTGTACGGTTCATAATGTGCGCAGTGTTGGCAGAAAAATGGGCATCGAAGCTTCCCGATTTCCAAAATTTATCGGGGATGTCCACTTCGATTGGCCGTAGCAGATTTTTGCGGGGGTACTCGGAAATCCATGCGTTGATCCCATCATGCCTGGACTTCACGTCGCCGCATTGCCAGCTCAGGTGAGGTAGGTGCTGGGCAAAAAATACGGCGTGTTGTCCTGTACCACTGCCGATCTCAAGCAAGCAGGAACTACTCGCGAATTCCACCTCCAGAACGGCTAGCAACGGCCCTTTATTCTGTTCACAGGAGCGTTGAAACGGCTTGGTGTTACTCATGGCTATATGCCCAAATTAAATAAAACCGCCGCTTGTCCCAAAAGGTCGAATACAAACTACTGTAGAAGCTCACTGGATTTAGTGGGGAGCGTGCACCGCTGGCCAAGCTAAAGGTATCTCCAAAGCACGAACAGAGACTTGCTGGCGAACCTTGAACTAAAAAACTTGGCATTTTGTTTCAAGACCACCGCAACACATTAAGCGCTGCAGCCACTCGGGTACGGTTCGCGGGAGTCAGCTTCCTTTCGGGGAGTAAATCCTTAGCTCGTTCTAACCGCTGATTGAGCGTGTTTCGGTGAATGCCGAGCCGGGTGGCGGTCTTTGCGGCGTTTGAGCCTTCTTCTAGATAGGTCCGTAGGCAGTTCTTAGTCGCAGCGGGCGCATCAAACAAACGCCCCAGGGTTGACCTTACAAATTCGTCGCATTGCGGCTGCTCCAATAATAGGTGGGCCAACTGCACATCCTCAAAACGTATGACCTGACTGTCTGGCCGCGATTTTATGGCAATCCGTTGAGCCAGCAGCGCCGACTCATGGCTCTCTATAAATCCTTCTAAACCCGTTTTGGCTGGGCCTATCGCTATTTGAACACCGCCATCTAGCCCTTTGAGATCCAGCACCGGTCGGTTGGCGACAGACATCCAAAGCCACAACGCTGAGGCTTTGCCATCGACACGAAGCGAGCGTCTGCTGGAAAAAGCGGTTTCCACCTGATCTGCCGCGGCTTCCAAGTCGCGCTTGTCGGTATCTTGATTGCGGCTCCACAAAATGACGGCTCGATGTTCTCGATCTAAGGCATAGCCCAGCTGAGCGCTGGCTTGCTTGGACTCGCGTAATTCTCGTCGCAGGACCGAGTTCACAATTTGAAAGCGTCTATCGTCTGATCGATTGGCCAGCTCTGCTCGCTCCTCGTCGACCATGTCCGATAAGAGCTTAAGGGAGCGTTCCGAATAGTCATTAATTTGCTGGGCCGAAAACTCCAGAAGTTTTTCAAGCTCACCCTTGTCATCCGTAAGCGTGAAGGCCAATCGCATCCAGGCTCGCCAAGCCACGATTTGGGCTATTCGATAGCCGTTGAGTATGGCTTCCGGTGCGCCACTGCGAATCTGTTCCCTAAGCTGAACCCGGATTTCCGGGTCGATAAACGCTTCAACCGGCAAGGTGGGGTCACTGAGGATAGACGTCGCAAAGTGAGTGCTACTTAAGAGGTTGTAGCGCCGGATCGCCGCTGAAGCGGTGGTATCTTCCGCGATATCGAACAGCTCCCCTACCGCCTCATACATGGGCTCGACCCAAGTCTGATCTCTCTCCAGGGCCTCTCGAGCGCCTTCGCGCATTAAATCGAGGATATGAGCATCTTGTTCATGTTGCATAAAATAACTGTTCAATATGTGCGAAATGTACGTAACAATCTTACGCGGTGAGCTCTAATGTGCATAGACGTAAAGCTACGCAAAGCAAGAGCTGCTATGAGCTATCCAGATCCGTACGACGTTCTCATCATCGGGGCAGGTATCTCCGGAATCGGCTGTGCCTGCCACCTCACTATGCGACAGCCCGACAAAAGCTTCACGATTCTAGAAGCAAGGGAGGATCTCGGCGGTACTTGGGACTTGTTCAAGTATCCCGGCATCCGCTCCGATTCGGATTTGCATACGTTCTCTTACAGCTTCAAGCCCTGGTCTAGCGGTAATGCAATCGCCTGCGCGCAAGAGATAAAAGACTATTTAAACGAGACGGTGGATGAGTTCGCGGTGCGCGAAAAAATCCAGTTTCAACAGCGGGTGCTCAAGACCGAGTGGAATAGCGAAACGGCCCTATGGACGCTTACGGTGTCGGGGCCCGAGGGCGAGCATCAGCTTCAAGCTCGTTGGATATTTTCCGCCACCGGCTACTACGACTACGCTGAGGGTTTTCGTCCGAGTTTCGACGGAGAAAGCGCGTTTGAGGGCGAAATCATTCACCCGCAGCATTGGCCCGAAGGACTCGATTATCGGGGCAAACGCATCGCGGTGGTAGGCAGCGGTGCGACCGCCGTGACTCTACTGCCTGCTCTTGCCGAAGACGCAGAGCACATCACGCAGATTCAACGGACACCTAGCTACATCATCGCGCGGCCCAAGGTGGACCGCTTAGCGCGACTTTTGTCCAAGGTATTCTCCGATCGCCTCTCGCATTCCTTTACCCGTTGGAAGAACACCCGACAACAGCGCTACTTCTACAAGTTGTGTCAGCGCTTCCCGGGGTTTGCTCGACGACTGCTCGAGACCGGTGTTCGCAAAGCATTGCCGGAAGGTTTCCGAGTGGAGGAACACTTTCACCCACCCTATGATCCTTGGGACCAGCGACTGTGTGCAGTTCCCGATGGCGATTACTTCGGATCGATTCGCTCCGGTAAGGCCTCGATTGTCACCGGTCAGATATCCCAGTTCGAAGAGACCGGTGTTCGCATGAACACGGGCGAATTGATAGTGGCTGACATCGTGGTTCTCGCGACAGGACTGAACATCAAATTGTTCGATGGAATCGAGTTAACGGTAGACGGCGCGCCCTTATCCATCGCGGATAGCTTCGTCTACCGCGGATCGATGCTCAGCGGCGTCCCGAACTTTGCCTTTGCCATCGGTTATACCAATTCCTCGTGGACGTTGAAGGTCGATCTGGTATGCGAGTATTTCTGCAAGCTCCTTGCAGCAATCGATGCATCCGGTGACTCAATTTGCACGCCAGAGCTACCGGCTAGGCAGCTCACCGCAAAGACGCTATTCGACTTCGAGGCGGGCTACGTGCGTCGCGCGAAACATCTGATGCCCAAGCAAGGGCTCAGCTTTCCTTGGACAATGACGACCGACTATCTCGTCGACCAGAAGGAATTTCGGAGCAAGCCGGTGCTCGATTCTCACCTGAAGCTCAAGGCCCACGCGCCGCGAGTATTGGATAAAGCAGCGTGAGGTCGCGATTCGCAAAACAGGTTTGTGTAATTACCGGGGCAGGCGGCGGGCTAGGGCAAGCGCTTGCGGTCGAACTGGCTAGGCACGGTGCGCGCCTCGCCATCTCCGACGTCAATAGCGCCGGTTTGGCAGACACGCAGCGCTTAGTGGAAGGGATGGGAGCGGAAACCCACGCCGAGATTCTCGACGTCACCGAACAGTCCGCGATCTATTCCTACGCAGAAGCGGTTATCGGTCGTTTCGGAAGAGTTGATCAACTGTTTAACAACGCGGGCATCAGCGGCATGGGGGAAGTCACGGAGATGCAGCCCGAGGAGATTCAACGGGTCATCGACATCAACCTCATGGGCGTCATTCATTGCTCGCGTGCCTTTCTTCCCAGTATCCAACGGTCTGGCTCGGGCGTAATTGTGAATATATCGAGCTTGAACGGGTTTGGAGGTACACCCGGCTTATCGATCTATACCGCGACGAAGTTCGCCGTTCGCGGCTTCACAGACGCCATGCGGGCAGACGCGCTTTTGTCAGGCTCAGCGGTGGAGTTCGTATGTGTGCATCCGGGGGGCATCAAGACCAACATTGCCCGGTCGAACTTTGAAACGCTTGATCGATTGCCGGAAGATCTAGCGGAGAACCGTCGTCGCCAACTTGAGCTGTATGACAAAAAACTTCTCAAGTATCCGGCCAAATCGGCGGCAGAAGACATTCTCCGCGGTGTCGCCGCTGGCCGAAAGAGAATTGTCATCACTCGCGAAGCTCGTATTCTGGATTGGCTGACACGTTTTTTTCCGGTCCAGTACCTCAATTTCATCAACCACAGGCTTCAGCGCGAGCTACAAGCCTAGCCAACTCATCCTGGACTTTTACCAAGTGATTTCACGACGTACCTTACTAGTGGGTGGAGCCTCGGCGACCGCCGTTGCCGCCTCGGGGGCAGGCTTTATTTTTTCAAGCTCCGTGCAGGACACGCGAGCCGCGTTGCTCTATGCCTATGGCCTCTACGAGTTCGCAAACCGAATGCAGATACTGTCTTTGCAGGTGCAGAGGCCGGGTATGTTTAATGCAGAAGACGTCAAGGCACAGATTCGAGATTGGAATGGAGAACCGGTGCTGAATCGGCCCTTACACAGCTCGCGATTGAACTCCCATGAGTCCCGAGCGATCACGACGCCGAACAACGACACGCTGTACACGTCGGCGGTCTTGAGCCTCGCCGCCGGCCCGGTCGAGGTCAATGTCCCTGATGCTCAGGATCGCTATCTGTCGGTGGCATTCATGGATGCATTCAGCGATCAGATTGCCTATATCGGCACCCGAGCGACACAGGGCAAGGGTGGTCGCTACTGGGTTTACGGTCCGGGACAACCAGCAAAGCCACCAGAAGGCGTTACGCCAATTCAATCAACCACCAATGACTTGTGGATGCTCGGTCGTGTGTTCGTAGCAGGCGCAAAAGATTATGAGGCGGCGCGAGAGCTCCAACAGTCGATTACCGCACAGCCCGTCGACCCGCAAAACACCGGCGAAGTCTTTCGGACGGTGGCGCCTGATCGACCCGATCCCCAGTCCTTTCTTGCTCTTACCAATGAGCTTCTCGGACGATCGCCGCCGCAAGGAGAAGCGCTGCGTGCTAGCGATTTTTCCCATCTCGGCATTGAGGCGGGGAATCTGAATGCCTACACGGAACTAACGCCCCTCAAACAGCTTCTGTGGTCTCGAGCCGTAGACGGCGTGGAGCAACGCATTACCGAGTTGGTGCTCGAACAGCAAAAAGCCACTGTCGGTTGGACCGCCCCACCACAGATCCTTGGCCGGTACGGTCAACACGACGACGTGCGATCCGCCGTTGCGGTGACAGGTTTTGGCGCATTGACCCTAGAAGAAGCTGCGTATTTTAAGGGCCTAACCGACAGCTCGGGTGAACCTTTGGATGGCAACAAGAGCTATCAGATGGTCATACCAGCGAGCGGCATACCGACCGAGGCGTTCTGGTCCCTCAGTATGTACGAAGTCGATTTCGATAGTCGGCTGCACTTCTATGAAAACGAACTCAATCGTTACGCCATTAACTCGCACAGCGAAGACTTAGTCCGAAGAGAAGACGGCAGTATTGTTTTAGCGCTGCAACCGAAGCGCCCGAAAGACCCAAACGTGGTCTGGATGCCTACCCCCAAAGGCAACTTAAACTGCGTGTTTCGTACCTATCTCCCAGGCAGTCCGATCCGGGATGGGCGTTGGTCACCCCCCCCTATCGTTCAGGTAGGCTGAGAGTGTGCAGGGCCTAACCCTAAAAGAACGTGTCTGCGATGCGGAGGCCAGCCCACACGCTACCCGAGCCGCCGACCACATAGCATGCGTGTGTAAAACCGTGATGCCTGATTCGGACTGCGAGCAGCTTATGAACGCCTAAGGCTACGAGCACAAACGCTATTTGCCCGACCTCGACCCCCAAGTTAAATAGCAAGAGTGCGCCGAGAGCGTTCTCTTTTGCCAGTCCAAAGTCAGTGAGCGCACCTGCGAAGCCAAAACCGTGTAGCAGCCCAAAGGCCAGCGCCACCATCGGCAAACGCTTGGACCTATGATCAGGACCACTGGTGCGCGAGCGAAGGGCCTCCGTTGCCAGCAACACGATGCTGAAGGCAATGAACATTTCTACAAGGGCGCTGGGTGGCGCAGGCACTCCTAAGGCAACACCCGCTAAAGTAAGGGAGTGCCCGACAGTAAATGCCGAGACCACGATCAGCCAGCCTTTGCCACG
>JBCCQO010000209.1:0-6304 GCA_039024595.1 Pseudomonadota bacterium
CAGCAATGGTCCCGCCGGTAGCGACAATGAGTACTTTAGGCAATGGGCCAGTATCGTCATCGGAAAAGCTGCTGACAGCAATCACTAGCGAGCTGATCGCTGCAAAAAGCATCCGGTGCAGCGACTTGCTTTGAGTTCCCCTGCCCCTTTTACAGTGTACGTTATTCATGCGGCGCCAATAGTAGCCTTTCCCGTGACGGAGCCCTAAAAATACTTCTTAGTAGCACTCAGACTCTGGCTAGGAGCGTAAAGAATGTACCGTAACGGCTCGCCCGCTCGCCGTCCGAATGCACGATACTTGAGGCCTAAATTTTTTGGAGAAACTACTCCAAATTGCCCCATGAAAATTCTCCTTCGACTTTTTTCTACGCTTGTAGCCCTAATAAGCCTTGGTGGCTGCGAGAAGATTGCCGATCCGTCCCTCGACGCTACACGGGAACTCGATCCAGTGCAGCAAGCAACCACCGCATCAGCGACTGCCGTCGAACAGAGCGCGGCAGCCACGAACGCCCCAGGGCTTGGTGCAGGTAGCAAACGTGTGTTTTTTGGAGACCTGCATATTCACACAAGCTTCTCTGCCGATGCGTACATTATGGGCGTGCGTTCAACGCCGGACGACGCTTATCGCTTCGCTCAGGGAAAGAGCATAGAACACGCCCTTGGTTTTCCCGTGCGTTTGCGACGCCCTTTAGACTTTGCCGCCGTAACCGACCACGCCGAATACCTTGGCCAAGCAGCGAGTGCGGAGCTGGACATTCCCGCTACTCGTGATTCCCTCGAACGTGTAATTAAGACTGGCGACAGGCTAAAAATCACCAAGGCCTGGCTTGAAACGTCTCTGTTCACAGCGCTAGATGGTCTGAGCTTTCCCCAACAAGAGCCAACGGTAAATCTCGCCGCGTGGCGCTCAATCATTGATGCGGCTGAACGCCACAACCGACCCGGTGAATTCACGGCATTTATTGGCTATGAGTGGTCCGCTTGGGGCGACAGCAATCGCGAGCACCAGCACCGAAATGTGATCTATCGCGGCGCAGGCGTATCAACACAGCCCTTTAGTGCGCTAGATAGCGAAGATCCAGAAGCACTATGGCGCTTTCTTGCCAGAGAAGCAGCAGAAGGCCGTGAAGCCATTGCGATATCTCACAATGCGAACCTCAGTGCGGGGCGTATGTTTGCCAAACGGAGTTACAGCGGGGAGACGCTCGACGCCGGCTACGCCGCCCTGCGAAATGGGTTTGAGCCCCTGAGCGAGATTTTTCAGATCAAAGGGCAATCGGAAGCGCACCCTTTACTATCGAGTGGTGACGAATTTGCCGACTTCGAAGTGACCAGTATGTCCTTCTTCAGGCGCGAGAGTAAGGCGTCTCTGAAGGGATCTTACGCTCGATCCGCGCTGTTATCGGGTTTGTGGTTTTCCAGGGAAACCGGATTCAATCCGTTCCAGTTCGGCATGATCGGCTCATCCGATAGCCACAACGCAAGCTCGCCGGTTGAAGAGGATAACTACCACGGCAAATTGCCGATGCTCGATGGAACGGCAGGCCTTCGAACCAACCAAGCGACGTTCGTTCCAAATCGTTTCACCCCAGCCCGCCGGTGGGGATCGGGCGGGCTGGCCGCGGTATGGGCCGAAGAGAACACCCGAGAATCGCTCTTTGATGCGATGCAAAAACGAGAGGTTTACGCAACCAGCGGCCCAAGAATGCGGGTGCGCTTCGTCGGTGCCTTCATCAATGGCTTTGTCGATCGCTTCGTCGATAATTCCGCAGATAGCCTCGACGTTGAAAGCGAACAACCTAATCGAGCGGAAATTACGAATCCTGCATTCGACAGCGGTACACCCATGGGCGGATTGCTGCGCCCCAATGGAGAAAGCTCACCGCCTTCGTTTTTGCTCAGCGCCCTTAAAGATCCGCTCGGGGCGAATCTCGATCGACTGCAAATCATCAAGGGCTGGGTTGACGCTGAAGGCGTTACCCATGAACGTGTCTTCGATGTGGCGGGTTCTGGGCAAAGAAGACTGGACCCGCAGACTCACCGCTTAGCACCTATTGAGAACACCGTGGACGCGCTGCGCGGCCGCTACAGAAACACGGTGGGTGCGAAGATGCTCAACACCGTGTGGACCGATCCGGATTTTGATCGGACGCAAACAAGTTTTTACTACGCTCGAGTGCTCGAAATTCCCACACCTCGATGGTCCACCTACGACGCGGTAACGCTTCGCATCAAACCGATGCAGCCCGTTAGCATTCAGGAACGGGCAGTGACCTCGCCGATATGGTATGTGCCTGAGATTCACCGACCAGGGATTGCGGAGTGGGCGGAGTAGGGTTTGCGGAGAAGGAGTTGCTGAGTAGGGCCTGCTAAGCTGCATTTAAAGTCGCCCCGTGGATAGCTTGAGCTGCGAGCGCAGGCCCCACATCGCGATAAGTGTGGAAGACGAAATCCACGCCTGCGCGTTCAAGGACTGAGACTTCGTCGTCAAACTGAGCAGTTGCGGTTACGAAGCCCGTGAAGCCTTCAAGACGCAACTGCTCTATCGCAATCAGATTCTCGTCGAAGCTACGCATAGCGAGGACGATCAGGCGTACCTGTTGTCGATCTACACCGAGCCGTTCCCAGAAGTCCGCATCCGTCGCGCTTTCTTCGAACACACGCCGGCCTGCCTGTTGGTGTTCACTGACCACGTCGCCATCCACGTCGAACGCCACGACACTGGCACCAAGTTCTTTGTACAGTTCGTCGTAGGCATTCGTGCCGACCAAACCCATACCAAAAACAAGCGCCGTCGCATCGGCGATCGGAACGGTCTGTTCCGGTGGTATCAAGTCCCTCCGCTCCCATGCCACTAGACGTTCTCTCACTCGTCGATACAAAACAAATGCCCGTTTGTTGATCTCCGAGAGCGGCAAAAAGCTCAACCCCATAGCCACAGCCAAAGTCACCACCCAACTTGCGTCTAGCCAACCTTTCGACACCGCCATCGCCGCGATAATCAGGCCAAACTCGCTGTAGGGCGTAAGTCCGAGCGAGGCAAGTAAAGAGGTCCGACCCCGCAAGCGGAAAAGCATCATCAGGACGACAAAGAGGGCCGCTTTTAAAGGGAGCAAAACCAGCAAACCAACCGCGACCAACGACCCATCTAAAGTCGGTAACCCATTCAGTCCTATGGTCAGAAAAAAACCAACCAGCAGCAGGTCTTTTAAGCCCAAAAGAACGTGACTTAGCTCCTTTGCCTTGGGGGCTTTGCTGACAAGAGCTCCGGCGACGAGCGCTCCTAGATCGGCCTTTAGACCGACAAGATCGAACAACGCAGCACCCCCCAGCGTCAAGCTTAGGCCCGCAAGTACCAGAAGTTCTCGGTGACCACACCAATCCAAAAGCTTGCCCAGGCCATGGCGAAGCGGCAATAAAGCAAACAGTCCTAGTGACCATATGCTGGGCACTTGTCCTTTGGATGCGGCGAGCAGTCCAACCGCAACCAGGTCCTGCATGACGAGAAAGCCAATGATGACACGCCCGTAGAGCGCACTCATATTTTCACGCTCTTCTAGAACCTTGATGACGAATAGGGTGCTGGAAAAGGCGGTAAATAACCCAAGAATCGTTATAGCCGGTAGTGACAAACCGGCAAAGGGACCAATGCCTAGCGCGACGGGTATGTACAACAGAGCGCTACTGATCAACACCATAGCCAAGGTATGCAGCAAAGACGCTGCAAAGATATGAGGCTTTAGAAGCGATGGCAGGTCTAGCTTCAGACCGATCGCAAACAAAAGTAGAAGTACACCGACGTTTGCTAAGTCTTCGAGCGTCTGACCGGGGTCGATTCCGAATGCCGCCAGCACAAAACCCGCAAGCAGGAAACCCACCAGAGGTGCCTGTCCAAGTTTCTTGGCCATTAAGCCGAAAATAAGGGCGACCCCGATCCAAGACAGCTCCATGGAGTGCTCCTTTAGGACATGCAGTTGAATTTGCGTGCGCGCGTTGCAACACGGTCGCCTCGCCGTAATCGAATGGTTACGCGGGTGACGAACCACCGTGACCAGTCGCAGCGTTAACGAATGTTGGCTTTAACTTCTGATGTTAGTAACTACGTACGGTTCGAGCTGACAGACTGATGGATGAGGGGAGCAGAACTTCATGAATTAGCGGTCGCTCGCCGCCCGTTTTATGCCTTCAACGAAAAGGGATGGTTCTTGATACACCGCTAGCTGACCCGCAGCTTGCCCCACGACGACGCTCGCATTCGGTAGCGTTACGGCTTTTGCCTCTACCCGCTCAAGCGCGAACAAGCGATTGCTCTCGCCATGAACAAACACGAGTCGTAACTTTGGATCCAACTCGAGTAAGTGGGCCCAATTCCCTGCCCAGCGACAAACATTCGCCACTAAAGTGCGCACATCCTCAAAGGAGTACTCGATAATTCGACGCGTAACTTCGTACCAGCGCCGATCCGTGCGCGTCAGTTCCTGGTCTTCGGGGCTGCCCTCAAAAAAGTAGTCGATAACCCGTGCCTCTCCCTCCGGTGAACCGTGAAAGTCCCTTGCGAACAAACGGTGAGGAACCAGTAGAACCTCCGGGAAGTAGCGCGCCGGATAAAAAGATCGGCGCAGGGGCTTAGGGAGCGCTAGCAGTTCGCCACGGCGTTCAAACGGCACGCCAGTATCCACCAATACGGTACCAAGGCACCGCTCCGGATAGGCGCGACTGAACATCAACGTGTACAACCCCGCGGAGCAATGCCCGGCGACTACCGCAGCCGCCAGGCCTTCCACGTCGAGTATCGCCTGATAACCGGCCAGCAATTCCGGCAGATCCTGCTTCGCCGTCGTTCGAAGACTCCCTTTCATCTGCGGTCGGTGCACACCGATTACGCAAACACCCTTGGCTCGACACTCGGCACGAAAATCCGGTGTCATATCCGGTGGCGTGGTGTTATGCATAAGTAGAACGGGCACGCCCTTGGGGTCGCCGTATTTGATCCAGCGCAGACTCACTGTATCCAGATCCAGTTCGCCGCGTTCGAACTCCTCCTCGGCGAGCTTATTCCACTCGATACCAATATCCGATGGCCTCCTCGCGCTGGAGGCAAGCTGGACCAGGGTTGCCAGATACAGAGCCAGCTCCGTTTGGCCGCTAACGCCAATCTTGTCGTAGATCTGCGTCAGCTGCGTACGAATCGTACGGATGGAGCGCTGCCGCTCGGCCGCGACCGCGGCCACGGCGCCGGTCTCGATCAAGCTGCGCAAAACCGCAACTTCCGCAGGCGTCAAAAAGTAGGTTGCCGTAAGTAAAGGCTCGAGCCCGGAAGTCCACGTTGCCTTAGCGATCTTGAGTGCGATGAAGGACTGCGTGTCTCCCCCGGTTCCAAGTAACTTTTGCGACTCCGCCACGGCAAACACCGGCTCCTGCGGTCTTAAACAAACGCGAACCAAGGCGGGACCAGAGGAAGGATTGCTAAGAAGCTCCAGCAAGCGTCGCTCATCTTCGGGGACAACGAACGCACCCATCAGCGACGATAGTTCGCCATCCGATAATTCACTAAAAAACTCATTTTCGGCAACGACTGCAAACGATGAATCGAGGATCGCGGTGGGGACTAGCTGTTTATCAACGAAAACAATCGGACTTGCCACGCTGCCCCCAGCGGTGGCCTCAAGAAATTGCGCTGCATGCGCAAAGTGCCGGTGAAAGAAGGCTCGCCAATCTTCCTCTTGTGTCTCGAGATTCTCGCAGGAGGAGTCCAAAATCGCATCCATCGCTTCAAAGAGCGAGGCGTGATTCGCCGGGTCTACGACGGCCTCGTACAAGCCGGTCAGTACCTGCGCAGCTGCTGCTTTTGCTTGATCTTCTGTGTAGTTAGCGCCGCTCATGGTGGGTCGATGCAGTTAAATACCTTCATTATTTCAGACACTTAGGCTCTAGCCGGAAAGAGCGACCGGCTTTCCTAAATCACTATTGCCTCACTCGGACTGTCCTGTTTCGGTGCGTTTCGGCGTCGTTTTCGTAAGGCTACGAAATCAGGACAGATGAATGATCCCGCTGCTGCTACTTACTATAGCGAACCGTATGCGTCATATGACGTATGCAAGGCGCTCCGGTTAGCGTTAGTTTGCGGTGCTCAGAACAGATTTTCAGGGCAAGTACATGCCTAACGGCTATTCAGTTATTTACAGATTGCTAGTGCTGTGCGGTGCGCTTTTGTTTTGGACTCAGGGATTGGCACAGGCCGACGCGATTCGCAGCGCGTGCGAGCGATTCGAGCGCAGCAACATAGACTGTGCATGTGTTGCAA
>JBCCQO010000210.1:0-6275 GCA_039024595.1 Pseudomonadota bacterium
CCGTGATCCTTGCAACAGCAGCCGCAGCGAGAACATCCCGACGACTAAACAAAGGAAGTAGGCGAACATACGGTGATTGAATTGAATCGTTATCGCGTCTTCAAATGCGGAAAGCCAACCGGGGTCAGCACTGTACAAGCCAGGGGGTACGAAACTCTCGCCCATGAGCGGCCAAGTAGGATAGAAGTAACCCGCATCGGTACCGGCTACTAGCCCACCAGACAGGACCATCAGATACACGAGTCCAATGAGCAACAGGGCCCACCGGGTAACCCAGGGCTCTTTAGCTTCCCCGTCGCTTACGCTTCTTTGACGCCACAAGCTCATCGCCTGCCAGACAATGGCCGCAAACAGGGCGACAGCCAAGCCCAAGTGAGCGGTCAGCCGATACTGAGAAACACTCGGCCGATCAACCAGACCACTCTTCACCATGTACCAGCCAAGCAGCCCCTGACATCCACCCAAGATCAAAAGGAGCAGGAGTCTAGGCATCAGTCCGGGGCGAATCACCCCGCGCAGGCAGAACCAAAGGAGTGGCACCATGAACAGCAGGCCGATCAAACGACCGAGCACGCGATGCAGGTACTCATACATGAAGATGACTTTAAAGCCCTCCAGCGTCATGTCTCGATTGAGAACCTGATACTCGGGAAACTGCTGATACTTTTCAAAAACCTCCAACCATGCCGCTTCACCAATGGGTGGCCAGATACCCATGATGGGTCTCCACTCCACCATCGACAGGCCTGACTCAGTCAGCCGTGTAACGCCCCCGAGTAGGATCATCCCGTAAATCACGACCGCGCAACCAAACAGCCAAATCGCTAGCTGTCGATCGTGATGGGGCTGATACGCTCGTGAAATCATGAATCCTCCGTGACGGGGCTGAATTTTAGCGGATTGGGACCAGCAACAGCTACGGTTTGGGAAAAGGAAGGCTTTAGCGTTGGTGTATCGTTAGAATCACCCGCCCGCTGCGATACGAAGCTTGTTACTCAACGCGGGCGTTTCGTTAAAAGAAGTAGAGCCTCAAACGAATGAATCTCGTCCGACTGAATCAAGTATCTCTCCGTTACGGCGAACAAGTGCTGCTAGACGCGGTGGATTTGGCGATCGATTCCAACACAAGACTTGGATTACTAGGTCGAAACGGCGAAGGAAAAAGTAGCCTACTCCGATTGCTGAGCGGTCAGTTGCATCCAGACGACGGGGAACGTTGGGTACGACCAGGGCTGCGGGTGGCGACGCTGGAGCAAAATCTCCCGGCAAGAACGGATACGTCAATCTTTCAGTACGTGGCCGGTGGCTTGCAGGAGATTGGCGAGTTGTTGCAACAGCACGAACGCTTAAGCAGCAGAGTCGACGCGGATCTAGACGAACTCGCGCGGGTACAGGAAACGATCGAGCAACTTGACGGCTGGCGCCTGCGCAGCCGCGTCGAAGCAGTACTCAGTCAACTCGGCCTCCCGGCGGAGGCGGAGCTTGCAGAGCTATCAGGAGGCTGGCGACGAAGGGCTGCCCTCGCGCGCGCGCTGGTTTCCGAACCAGCGCTGCTATTGCTCGACGAGCCAACCAACCACCTCGACATACCGGCAATCGACTGGCTGCAAGATCAGCTAGCCACATTGAACTGCGCTTTTGTGTTGATAAGCCATGACCGGCGTTTTCTTCGCAAATCGGTCACTTCGATCGCCGAACTCGACCGTGGTCGCTTGTTTCTTTGGGAGGGAAACTACACGGACTTCTTACGGCATCGAGCCGAAGCGGAACACGCGCAAGCACAGGCAGAAGCGCTCTTTGATAAAAAACTGGCGCAGGAGGAGCGTTGGATCAGGCAGGGAATCAAGGCACGACGCACTCGTAACGAAGGCCGCGTGCGGGCGTTAAAGGAGATGCGCGAGCAACGGAGAAGTCGCAGACAAAAGCAAGGCACAGCCAGCTTTTCCCTCGATACTGCAGAGCGCAGCGGCAAATTAGTCGCAGAACTCGCAAAAGTGAGCCAGATCATCGGCGATCGAACGGTCCTCAAGGACTGCTCGCTGACAATAGAGCGCGGTGATCGGGTGGGTATTGTGGGTTTGAACGGAGCCGGTAAGAGCACCTTACTTCGACTACTAACCGGTGAGCTGACGCCAAGCGCTGGATCGGTGCGCCGCGGCAGCAAACTGGATATCGCCTACGCCGACCAATTACGCAGCCAGCTTGATCCGGAGCGAGACCTCATCGACAACGTCTGCGGTGGTCGTGAGTTCATCACGATCGCCGGCAAACAAAAGCACGCCATCTCCTATCTCAGCGAGTTCCTATTCCAACCGGCGCGAATTCGAACGCCCGTCGGTGCCCTCTCGGGCGGTGAGCAAAATAGAGCGGTTCTCGCCAAACTCTTCAGTCAACCGAGCAACCTGCTCATTCTAGATGAGCCCACGAACGATCTGGACGTAGAAACGCTGGAGCTTTTGGAAGAACGGTTGATGGAGTTTACGGGAACGGTCCTACTCGTCAGTCACGATCGGGAGTTCCTCGACAACGTCGTTACAAGCCTATTGACACTACCGGGTGACGGCAGCATCGACGAGCAAGCCGGGGGTTACAGCGACTGGGAAGCCCGTGGCGGTGGACTTCGGGGAAGTGCTCCAACAGAAGTCGCAAGCGATAAGCGAGCTAACGAGCCCTCAGTAACGCCAGCTTCGATCCAGCCCAAGAAAGCGAGCGCGGAGGAAAACGCGGAGAAAAAGAAGCTCAGCTATAAGGAAAAGCTCGAGTTAGACGCGCTGCCAGCGCAGATTCAAACCCTAGAAGATGAGCAGACAAAGCTCAACGCGATGATAGAGAACCCAGCATTCTACGAGCAGGATCCCGGGGAAGTAAAAACAGGCTTAGAGGCGCTTACCGAAGTAACGGAGCAGTTGGAGTCGGCTATCGAGCGCTGGATGGATCTGGAAGAGCGAGCGTAGCTTTCTGGCATGGCTTTCAGACCGAGAACTCATGTTCGCAATGGGCACCCGACACGGACCCATATGCTTACAACGGTGGTGACAACTGCGGTTACAACGTTCTTGCTCGTTTTCCTACGACGAGGATGTCTTGCATGACGAGCTATCGATACGGCCGCCCAAGGCAAAGATCGGAGCCTAGCGACAGGCTAGCCCTCCCGTCTATTAGCCCTACCGTCTACAGAGTCGATAGAGCCGTTACAGCAGACTTCTATTAAAGAACCGATGCTATCGAAGATGCCAAGTAGTCAACGTTTTTTGAATTTACGCCGGCGACGTTGATACGGGAAGAACCTACCATGTAGACGCTGTATTGATCTCTCAGCGTGTCGACTTGTTCGCTGTTCAAGCCAAGGAATGAAAACATCCCCTTCTCCGCCTGAATAAAGCCAAAATCACGGCCGGTTGCCGCATTTAACTTGTCTACTAATTCGGCCCGAACACGATTGATCCGCTCACACATGCCGCTGAGTTCGCTCTCCCAAACCGATCGTAAATTAGGGTCACCAAGCACTTTACTTGCCAGCAGAGCGCCATGGGCGGGCGGCATGGAATAGACCTTCCGCGCCGCGACCTTGGCTTGGCTAAGCACGGCGTCTGCGGTAGCCGCGTCCTGGCATAGGAAGATTGCACACCCCGTGCGCTCCCGGTACAAGCCCATGTTCTTTGAGCAGGATGATGCCACCATCATTTCTGGGAGGCGTCGCACCAAGCTTCGTATACCTTCCGCATCGGCGTCCAGCCCTTCTCCCAAGCCTTGATACGCAAAATCAACAAAGGGAATGAATCCTTGCTCTTCCGCAAGATCACCCACGCGCGCCCATTGCTCCGCGCTCAAGTCAGCGCCGCATGGGTTGTGACAGCACCCATGGAGTAGAACGACATCGCCTTTTTTGGCTTTCTTGAGGTCAGCGACCATCTCATCGAAGTTCACGCCGTGACTGGCTGGGTCGTAGTAGCGATACTTTGCGATCTCCAGACCGACGCTCCCCAACAGCGGCAAATGATTAGGCCACGATGGATCGGACACCCATACGGTCGCATCCGGGGTCGCCGAATGGACCAGTTCTGAGGCTATCCGCAGCGCGCCGCAGCCACCCGGAGCTTGAATGCTCGTTACCCGACCACTGGCCAAAGCCTCGTTCTCAACACCGAGCACAAGTTGCTGCATGCCTTCGTTGAATCCAGCCACGCCCGCCGGAGGTAGATAGGACTTGCTGACTTCCTCGGCGACGAGTTGCTGTTGTGCCGAGCGTATAGCCTCGAATACCGGGCAAACTCCATCTTCATCCATGTAAATGCCAACCGTGAGATCGACCTTGGCTGGGTTTGGATCTGCTTGGCATGCCGCAGCGATCCCCAAGATCGCATCTCCTGGTAGCTGTTCAAGCTCGTCGAGCATCGGTGCTGTTCCCGCGTAAGAGATCGTTGATTAGGAAAGAATACGCTAGCGATCGCGCCGGTTAAACGGGCGTCTAGGCTCGGGCCCTGGCTGGTGTTGACTTTTCACATTTTTTTTAGGGAATTTTGCCTTGTTGCGAGATGAGCAAAGATTATGCTAGCGGGAGGAGTCGAGGGAGGGGAACTAGATCAGCGGCTTTGTAGTCTGAGTAATCTGATCGAAAACAACATTTTCGAAATACAAGACGAGAGACAAGAGACAAGAGAACGCGTAAAGCGTTCCGATCTTTTCGTTAAAGAGTGCTGCTAAAAAGCACCGTGTACTACCTGGAGGGCGACCCGGTACATCAATGCAAGGGCTCGCGGTGACTTCTGGAAACACCAGAGGTCAAAACAAAAACAGAGTACAGACAACCCAATAGAGAAGACCATGACAATGAGTGACGATTCAGCAAGCGAAGCTATCATCGGGGCAGTCCCTGATCAGAGCTTATCCAACAGTAATGCTTCTAAAAGCCCAGTTGAGCCGCGCGACAAGCGCAAGAGCTTGGCGGCCTTTTTTGCGGCGATCAAATTCCGAAGCAATAACAGTGCTAATGCCGACATCGACAGCCGCTCCAAGGAGGGATCTCGTGATGGTTCTGGCCTCAATCGTGGGTTTGCTCGACTGAAAAGCTGTGCTCGAAAGGCGACGGATTTCCCCAGCGACGACGATGGCTGGGTGCGCAGCGCCAACTAAACGCTAGCCCCATCGATCGCATAGCGTCGCAGCTGCTCGTAGGAGCGCTGTGCCAGCGCATACATCTCTAACTGCTCGTCTTTCAGTAGGTTGAGCGGTGCCGTTGTTTTTACCTGCGCTTGTACAGCCGAGTCCCCGTCCCTCCGCCTTATTACCTGTTTCGTGACCTGTTTCGATTTTGCATTGGCCACGACCGGCCGCGCGCCGCGCTGCGGAGCCTTATCTTCCTTGGATTCATCTCTGGAAGGGGCGCCTCTGGAAGGCGCAGCGCTGAGGGGACTTTCAAATCCAGTACTTTCGAGCACTCGTGAGTACCAATACGGTGACCAGACCCCATCCGTCGTACGAGGTCCCGCAGGCCATCGCAGCATTCCAGCTTCGAACTCAATACCTAATAACTGACAGAGTCTCCGTAAAACCCGCTCTGGATCCGCGAGGGTGAGCGCGGCGTCCAAAACAGGGGGCGCTTCTCCCAAGCGCTCACACTCCGCATCAAACAGCGCTACTTGTTGCGGAATGCCAAGCTCTTCCAAACTAAAGCTGGGTCGAACACGTGCATAAGACAAAATGATCCGTGCAGGATCGCGAATTAAAAAGCAGTTTCTCAATTCTCTTGTAAAGGATAGGTCCATACCCTCTAGCAGATGCTGAGTCATGTGTTTTTGGAAGTACACCGCTGCGGGCCGCTCGGTCGTGAGTCTCTCTGCGACCGTTTGCCAGCGAGTTGGTTGACTGGCGACGATCTCCTCAAAACCTGGATGCTCTAGTCCAGTTGTTGCGAGATACGCGGCATAAAATGGTTCGTCCACGACTTGACAGTCGCTGCGATTTTCAAACGATCGCATCATGGCTGTGCTGATATTCCGCGGCCCAGACCACATAGCCACCCGTAAGCAGCTGTCCTCAGCGTGGTTCATAACTCGGGACCGCGTCCTTGAATCTTCAGCCCTAACGGGGAATCGTGCGCTATGCGCATTGAGCTAGCTTGATCCCAGCGCTTTTAAGCTGTGCCTTCGACCGACGGTGCGGACATAGTCAGCAACGCTCTCTCGATAGGCCGCTTGCAAGCTCTGAAGGATGGGGCCCGGTGGCCCGTCTCCTATGGTCCGTCCGTCAACAGTCTCAACCGGTGACAAGCCTGC
>JBCCQO010000211.1:0-6272 GCA_039024595.1 Pseudomonadota bacterium
CCCATCTTAGATCCCCCACAGTTGATTATTGTTATTGGGGAGAACGCTAACAGACTCGACTGAGTACTAAAAGGGGGCCGCTAGCCAATTCCTATTGGGAGTTGCCTGTACGTCGGTTTAGCGTGTACTACTGTTTTGCCTGGAGTCCGGCCTTACTCGGAGTCCGCTTTCGTGTCCGATACTTCCGTATCGTCGCTCGTACTCAGTGAACTACCACAAAAGCGACAGTAGCGAGAATCCATAGGATGATCGGCGCGGGAACACTGCGGGCAATTGACCGGTAAAGTGCCTCGGGGCTGATTGCGAATCAGCTGGGTCGTGAAGATGCCCGTGGGCACCGCGATGATGGCGTAGCCTACGAGCATGGCTAGGGAACTGATTGCGCGTCCGGCTGCTGTGACCGGCACGATATCGCCATAGCCGACTGTCGTTACGGTGACGATGGCCCAGTAAACGCTAATGGGTATATTTTCAAAGCCGTTGCTGGGGCCTTCTATGACATACATCAGGCACCCGAAAACAACCATGGTTGTAATGACCATTGAGAAAAAGACGAATATTTGGCGTGCGGATGCGCGCAGAGCGCCTGCGACGCGGTTTGCTTCCGATAGGAATTCAAACATGCGTAAGACTCGGAATACGCGCAGGACGCGGAGTAGGCGAACGACGAGAAGCGGAGCTGTTTGTGGAACCAGAATTGCTAAGTAACTCGGAAGGATCGCTAGTAGGTCGATGATGCCGTAAAAGCTGAGCAGGTAAGCTTTGCGGTTCTGCGCGATCCAAATCCTCAGCAAGTACTCCACGGTAAAAAGCGCAGTAAAACCCCATTCGATCAGCTGAAGTAGGTGTCCATACTGCTGGTTAACCTCGGCTATCGAGTCCACCACGATTACGCTGACGCTAACAAGTATCAGGAATATCAGCGTTATGTCGAACCATTTTCCGAGGGGGGTATCGGTTCCAAAGATAATCGCGAATAGCTTCGCTTGGATCGGTGTTTGCGTTCGGGGAGACATGGAGTTTTATCGCCGTCGTCTCAAGACCCTAGAGCCGTTTGAAGCAACCGTCTGATATCGGCCTCCAGCATGTCTGCTATCAGCGGCTGTGCTGCAATCGTCGGGTGGATGCCGTCATCCTGCATCAACTCGCTTTCAGTGGCCACGCCGTCGAGTAAGAATCGTCCAAGGACCGCTCCTGACGCTTTACTGGCGTTTATAAAACTGTCGCGAAATGCACTGGTATAGCGCGGTCCATAATTGGGCGGTATCTCCATCGGTAGAATCATCGCCCGGCTACCAGCTTCGCGCACAAGCTTCGCCATGGCGGTCAGATTGCTCTCAAGTTCCGGTACTGGATAACCGCGTAGACCGTCGTTTCCTCCAAGCTCAATGACTACTACATCGGGAGTATGGGTCTCTAGGAGTGTCGGCAGTCTTCGCAACCCCCCTGCGGAGGTGTCTCCGCTGATGCTCGCGTTCACTATTTCAAGTTCGGGCCATTCCTGTTGGAGACGTCGTTCCGTCAGCTCGACCCAGCCCTGTTCCAAAGCCATTCCGTAAGCTGCGCTAATACTGTCTCCAAGGACCAGCACCGTGGGGGCTTCGAGCCCATCTTCTGATCTGATGGTATTAGATTCGGCGGTGGCAATCGTACCGGCGCCTAATAATCCAAAGAGAAAAAGAACAGCATTGAAATCGAAGAGTGGTAACGTTCGTCGATTGACTAGGCTCATCTTTCGCGACGATCGGGTGACTGTTGCTGCCGCTTGATCACGGGTGTCGTGGCTAAAATCCTTTGCCATTGTTTGAACGGCGAAGAGTAGAATCCGCTTCGCGCGTTTAAAAAGTACTGACACCCTATTCCGAAAAGCAATAGCCGCACTCCGTGGCCATTGCCCGAGAGACGATCCGTGTTCGGTCTGGCCGCGTAGAGCCTGAAGTAGCAACATATATTTGACTGTAGTGTAGGAATAAGGCGAAAGCAGAGTGATCAGCGTAAGCAACTTAGCGAAGAGCGTTCCCATCGCAGATGGAGATTTGACGATACTGAAAGGGATCAACCTTGAAATCAAGTCGTCGGAGACCGTCGCTATCGTTGGCGCTTCTGGATCGGGAAAATCTACCCTGCTCGGCCTGCTTGCCGGTCTCGATAGGGCGAGCGAGGGCGCAGTCACGATCGATGGAGTAGATTTGCAAGCGCTAGATGAGGACGGTCGCGCCGCGCTGCGTGGGGAGAAGGTTGGGTTTATTTTTCAGTCCTTCCAGCTGTTACCTGCCTTGACTGCACTCGAAAATGTCATGCTCCCCCTTGAGCTCAAGAACACACCTGATGCAGCTGGGCGAGCAGAGGAATTTCTTTCACGGGTCGGCCTAACGGAACGCTTAACTCACTACCCCCGCCAGCTCTCGGGAGGGGAACAACAGCGAGTCGCGATCGCGCGAGCTTTCGCCGGCCAGCCAGCCATATTGTTCGCCGACGAGCCCACGGGCAATTTGGATAGTAAAACGGGTGAACGGATTGCCGATCTGCTGTTTGAACTAAACCGGGAGCAAGGAACAACGCTGGTTCTAGTCACGCATGATGGTGCTTTGGCGCGTCGTTGCCAAAGGCGCTTTGAGATGGACGCGGGTTTGCTCGAGGAGCAGAGCAATCCAGCCCCAGCGGTCGCGAAGGCAGGATAAAAGGAGTTCTTGGGTGGGCTTGTTACTGCGCATGTTGCTGCGCGATTGGCGCGGCGGTGAATTGAGCATCCTTCTCCTCGCCTTGATCTTGGCCGTTACCATGGTCTCCGGGATCAGCGGCTTTGCCAGCGCACTCAAGAACGCTTTACGCCAAGAAAGTCACAGCTTTTTGGCCGCCGATTTGGCGATCCGAGATGCTAGGCCTCTTCCGTCCGAGTGGACCACGCTTGCGCTAGAGCGTGGGCTCAATACTGCGGAGATCTTGACCTTCCCTTCTATGACGTTCAGCAGCGAGGGAGCGATGGTTTTGTCGTCGGTTAAGGCGGTCAGCGACGCCTATCCGCTGCGTGGATTCCTTCGATTGAGCGACTCACCGTTTGGTGAGCTGCGTGAGGCTGTGGGTGCACCGGAGCGTGGCACCGTATGGTTGGAACCGCGCTTGTTTGCGCTCCTTGCGGTGGAGGTGGGTGATAGCGTCGAGATTGGCCAGGCCAGTTTCCGAGTGGCAGGCGCAGTGCGCAGTGAGCCAGATCGTGCCGGCGGTTTCCTAGGGGTTGGTCCGCGCGTAATGTTGCATGCGGATGACATTCCAGCAACGGGAGTGGTTCAGCCGGGTAGTCGTGTTAGCTATCGGCGGTTGTATGCCGGCGATCCGGCAATAGTTGCACAGTTTGCGGACGAGTTGGCCGCTCTGTTGCAGCCCGGACAGGAGTTGCAAAGCGTCGAAACTTCGCAACCCTCTGTCGCACAGGCGCTCGAGCGCGCAGAGCGCTTCCTGCTACTCGCAGGAAGCCTGGCGGTTGTACTGGCAAGCATCGCGGTGGCGCTTGCCTCACGACGCTATGCGCAACGACACCAAAAGCACGTTGCTCTCCTCAAAAGTTTAGGTTCGAGTTCGGGCCGTGTTCGTACCCTTTATGCAGGCAGCCTCGCGCTAACTTGGGCGGTTGGTCTGCTTCTGGGTTGGTTTGCGGCGTGGGGGTTGCAAAGTCTTGCACTGCAGGCCTTTGCCGAGCAGCTTACGGTAACGCCGTCGATACTAACGCCTAGACCTTACTTGGTTGGCGCCGTGACGGCGCTGGTCTGTGTGAGTTGTTTTGCCTGGCCCTCTCTTAGTCGGCTCGCGGTGGTAAGTCCCTTGCGGGTTCTGCGTTCCGATCTACCGGTTCAGGCAAGCGGCGAGAGTCGGGACTACCTCATTGCAATCGGGGCCATCGGTCTCCTGATGTTCTGGTACAGCGCAGACTTTGAACTAACGCTAGTCGTACTTGCGGGGCTGATGGGCATTGCGATCATTGGCGGGTTAATTGCCTATCTACTGCTCCGGGGTGGACGAGAAGCAGGAACGCAGGCTGGGAGTATTTGGCGTCTTGCGCTGGCATCGTTGTTGCGCCATGGGGTAGGGAATGCGCTTCAATTGGTCGTGTTTGCCGTAGCAATCATGCTGCTACTTTTGCTCGGGCTACTGCGTACGTCTCTTCTTGACGGTTGGCAGCAGCAGCTCCCGGACGACGCGCCGAACCATTTCGTGCTCAATCTCGCACCGGAGGAGGTTGATGATGTTGCTGCTTTGCTCGACGGTGCAAGTATTCGTCGAGAAAGCTTGTACCCCATGCTCCGGGGTAGGATTGTAGCGGTAAACGAAGAGCCTCTGCCGTTTGAGGCCGAGCCGGATGAGCCGCAACAGCGAGAATCAAACTTCACCTGGTCCAATCAGCTGCCGACCGGTAATGAGCTAGTAGAAGGGCGCTGGTGGAGTCCCGGCGAAACGAACTTTGTCTCTATAGAAGCTGAGTTTGCTGAGAACATGGGAATAGAGCTTGGTGACCAGCTGCAGTTGCGCATCGGTGCAGCCCAACTTGAGGCGGAGGTGCTCAGTCTACGTAAACTGGACTGGGAATCCTTCAAGCCAAACTTCTTTATGGTATTTCCAAAAGACTTTCTCAGCGGCTACCCAACAACCTATATGACGAGTTTCTTTCTTCCACCTGAGCAAAAATCATTTTTGAATGAGTTGCTTAAACAACATCCAACGGCAACGGTGATTGAAGTGGACGCGATAATGGAACAGCTTCGCAGCACTCTAGCCCAGGTTTCGAATGCGATTGAACTCGTTTTGCTATTAGTACTCGGCGCAGGAGCGCTGGTGCTGGTTGCAGGCGTTCAATCCACTACCGATCTTCGGATGCGCGAAAGTGCTCTGCTGCGCGCTTTAGGCGCTCGACGAAATCATCTTCTAGGAAGTGTTGCTATTGAGTTTGCTGCATTGGGTGCGATGGCCGGCTTGCTCGCGGTCGTCGCAGGGGAATCCGCGTTTTGGGCGCTGCAGAGTTTCGCTTTTGAACTGGACTATAAGCCGACGCCTGGCCTCTGGCCGCTCGCAATGCTTACAGCGGTAGGCTTGATCACCGCCCTTGGGTTGTGGAGTTGCAGAAGAGTGGTGTCAGTGGAGCCAATACGCGTTCTTAGAGAACTGTAGCGCCCTGACACTTGCAGAATTGGCCCTACTCGACTCAATCAGACCCCGACCGGGCGAACACCGCGAATAAAAATCTCTAGGGACAAATCGATTTGGCGCATCAGATCGATATGTCGCCTAAACAACTCTGGTGCATCGATCGTAAGCGTCGCTAGGCCGTGGATACCTCCCCAGGCACTGTTGGATAGATTAATCAAATCGCCGTCTTGGATAACGCCCTGTTCTACCCCGTCTCGCATAATGCTCTGCACCAGCGATAGTGTTTCTCGACTGACTTCTCTCAGTTCAGGGTATGTTTCACTGGGCTGGACCAACGGCCCGAACATAAGTTTGAAGAGTTGTTTTTGCTGTGCCGCGAAGTCCACATAGGCCCTGGCGACGGCATGAAGCTGCGCTATCGCGTCGGGGCCTGCGGTTCGTCGAGCGGCCTCCAGGGAAGCCAGGAGCGTTCGATAGCCACGGGTTGCGATAGCCGCAAACAACGCCTCCTTGCCGTTGAAGTGACGGTAAGGCGCCGTTTGCGATACCCCAAGAGAGCGAGCGATCGCTCGTAGACTAAGCTGCTCCGCGGGCATTAGTTCGAGCGCACTGACCGCTTGCTCAAGCAACGCCTCCCGGAGGTTACCATGATGATAGGCGCGCTCACTCAGCGCTTTGTTCATCCGTTGAAATCCACTTAAGTATTGTTATGAGATCAGGATCGTGGACTCGTCATGGCAAACCGCGATCTTCCAGCGCGCCCACTATCATCTCCATATTATTACGAAACTCGCAAAAGTCCGGCACCGTCCGGTAGCGTAAGTAGCGTAAAAAGACGACCGTGTCGTTACCGTTTCAGAGCTCCTTCGGGACTCCTGCGCGATTCCCCAGGAACGCTCCCGCAATTCGCCGTAGCTTATCCCAATAGATGCGCAACTGCGTCGCGTTCTTCTTTGAGTTCGTTTTCGGTCGCGAGCATGCGTTCCTTACTAAACTCATTCACCGGAAGATCGGTAACGATTTCCCACTGACCTTCATTACATCGACAGGGGAAGGAATAGATGAGCCCTTCTTCAATACCGTAGGAACCGTCTGAGTAAACCCCCATAGAAACCCACTCATCGCCGCTGGTA
>JBCCQO010000212.1:0-6262 GCA_039024595.1 Pseudomonadota bacterium
ACGTTTAGCGTCTCTAAACCCTCACTCGGCCGTAAAGGTCGCAAACCGGTTGCTCGAAGCTCACGAGCGAGATTACTGGGAACCGGATGAAGAAAATCTTGAGGCACTGCAGCGTGCAAGTGAAGACCTCGAAGACTGGCTAGAAGGCATTTCTGGAGAAGTAGCCGCATGAATACACCCTTAAAGATCCCCGTCCGCGAGATCGATCCCGCCGACAGCCGCAGCCTCGATGGCGATGGCAGTCTCCAGGTGCACCTGGATCCGGACGTGCAAATCGATAAAGCGAAAGTGTTTGCCATCTATGGCAAGGGCGGCATAGGTAAAAGCACGACTTCGTCGAACCTATCGGTGGCCTTCTCAAAGCTCGGTAAGCGCGTCATTCAAATCGGCTGCGACCCAAAACATGACTCGACTTTTACCCTGACCAAAGCGCTCATGCCCACAGTGATTGATGTGCTTGAGTCCGTTGAGTTCCATTCAGAAGAACTCACGCCGGACGACTACATGTACGAAGGCTATAACGGGGTAATGTGCGTGGAAGCGGGTGGCCCTCCGGCGGGAACCGGCTGTGGTGGCTATGTGGTGGGCCAAACCGTCAAGCTCCTTAAGCAGCACCATTTGCTGGACGATGCGGATGTCGTCATTTTTGATGTACTCGGCGACGTCGTATGCGGTGGCTTTGCGTCACCGCTGCAGCACGCCGAACGCGCCCTCGTAGTTACTGCCAATGACTTCGATTCCATCTTCGCGATGAATCGGATCGCAGCTGCCATCAAAGCGAAGTCTAAAAACTATCCGGTACGCCTCGGTGGCGTGATCGCCAATCGCAGTTCCGCTACCGATGAAATTGATCGCTTCAACGATGTGGTGGGACTCAAACGATTGGCGCACTTCCCAGACCTCGATGTCATCAGACGGAGCCGCCTTAAGAAGTCGACATTGTTTGAGATGGATGATGCACCAGGCTTAGAACAGGTGCAGAACGAGTATCTTGCGCTCGCCCAGCAGCTACTAGACGGAACGGACGCCTTGGATGCGGAGCCCATGAAGGATCGCGATCTCTTCGACTTCCTTGGGTTTGATTAATGGCAAACGATAGCTACCTGCAACGACGTTCAGAGATCGAGCACTACTTCGATAGAACCGCCGCGGACGCTTGGTCACGGCTCACGTCGAACGCCCCCGTAAGCCGAATTCGGCAGACGGTGCGTGAAGGACGTGATCAGATGCGCTCTACCTTAGTGTCCTGGCTCCCAGACGACCTAGAAGGGCGGCGCATCCTGGATGCAGGTTGCGGGACCGGCTTACTTGCCGTGGACCTGGCCCGTAAGGGCGCCGAAGTGCTTGCCGTCGATTTATCACCGACCCTAATAAGCTTGGCAAGAGAGCGTCTTCCCAAGAATATCGGTCCAGGAAGTATTCAGTTCGAAGTTGGCGACATGGCCAACATCGCCACCGGTGAATTCGATCATGTCGTGGCAATGGATTCGATTATTCACTACGGAGCAAGCGACGGTATCCATGTACTTGGACGCCTAGCACCGCGCGTTCGCGAGAGCATTTTGTTCACTCACGCCCCGCGCACTCCCCTGCTGGCCTTGATGCATAACGTCGGAAAGCTCTTCCCAAGAGGGGATAGAGCACCTGCCATTCAACCGGTTAGCGAGCGGAAGCTTCGCCAAACGGTGCGCGAGCAGGCGCTCTGGCAAGATTGGGAACCAAGACGTATGCAGCGGATCGCCCGTGGTTTTTATATCTCGCAAGCGATGGAACTCAGCCGTCAATGAACCTGGCAAGTTTGACTCAACGCATTCTTCCCTCTGGGTCGCTTCTTGCGTTGATGCCTTATGCAAGGGCCATCGATGGAGACTTACCACTGGGCCGTTTAGCCCGCTTATCACTTTTTCAGCTGTCTGTCGGTATGGCGGCTGTGCTGCTCACTGGGACCTTAAACCGGGTGATGGTGATCGAGCTTTCCCAGCCAGCCTGGCTAGTATCGCTGATGGTAGCGATACCGCTGGTGTTTGCACCCCTTCGTGCACTGATTGGCTTTAAATCGGATCAGTACCGTTCACTGATGGGATGGCGACGAGTCCCTTTCATCTGGGCGGGAACACTGAGTCAGTTCGGTGGCTTAGCAATTATGCCCTTCGCCCTGCTCGTACTGGCTGACCCTAATGCGGGCCCGGACTATCTAGGACCTGCCGCCGCAGCGCTGGCGTTCCTGCTGGTCGGAGCCGGGATGCACACCAGCCAAACCGCGGGCTTGGCACTCGCGAGCGACCTAGCAACGGAGAACACAAGACCCAGCGTTGTCGCGCTGCTCTACATTATGTTGCTGCTCGGAACCATCGGTAGTGCGATCGTATTTGCCTTCTTTTTAAGCGACTTTACCCACTTACGGCTAATACAAGTGATTCAAGGTGCGGCTGCCGTAACCTTAGTCTTGAACTTAGTCGCCTTGTGGCGTCAGGAAGCGCTTCGCCCTGAGCAAACGGATCCGTCACTCGCAAGACCGTTGTTTAAATCTACGTGGAGTGAATTTGTCGCCGAACCTGGCGTTAAGCGACTGCTCACAAGCATCGCTTTAGGCACGGCCGCATTCAATATGCAGGACATTCTGCTTGAACCTTACGGCGGCGAGATCTTGGGCATGAGCGTGAGTGGAACGACCGGACTCTCAGCGCTTTGGGGTCTTGGAATGCTGCTCGCGTTCCTCAGTACCTCCTATTTCCTGACTCGCGGCATTGATCCGAAACGGCTGTCCGGCTACGGCCTAGCACTGGGTCTTTTCGCGTTTTCATCGGTCATTCTTTCCGCGCCCTTTGGATCAAAACCGCTATTTTTGCTGGGTACTTTGACCATAGGCCTAGGCGGCGGTTTTTTTGCTATCGGCACCTTAACTGCCGCTATGGAGATTGGGCGTGAGGATCAGCGGGGTCTCGCACTCGGTGCTTGGGGAGCCGTTCAGGCGACCGCAGCCGGCGTCGCGGTCGCTCTTGGTGGAGCACTGCGCGACTTTGTTGGTCACCACGCCATTGCCGGTAACTTAGGAGACGCCCTCGCCACCCAAAGTACTGGTTACAGTTTCGTTTACCACACCGAGATTCTTTTGCTCTACGCGGCACTGATCGCGCTAGGGCCGATTGTGCGGAGCGTTCCGCGAGCTCCACGCACCTTCAAGATGCATGATTTTCCAACCTAATCCACCCTCATTTGGGAGTACTGACTATGGAATTTGGTAACGTCACGGAGTATGTGGATCTTCCACAGCTGCTTCTATACTTATTCTGGCTGTTCTTTTTCAGTCTAGTTATCTACCTTCAAAACGAAGGTAAACGAGAAGGATATCCACTCGTCGATTCTCACAATCCCAACTACCGTGGGGGTAACTTGTGGGGCTCGCCGAAACCAAAGGTCTACAAGCTGCCTCACGGTCAGGGCACGCGCGTGGCACCTAGACCTGATCCACAGTATGAACTTAACGCGGAACAACTTGTTCCCGGACCAGGCTTCCCTCTTGAGCCAAAAGGCAATCCGCTCCTCGATGGTGTCGGACCCGCGGCTTGGGCCATTCGGCCAGAAAAGCCGGATCTGACCCACGATGAGGGCACTCCGCGGATCATACCAATGCGCATCGCTCCCGATTGGAGCGTTGAATCGCGAGACCCGGACCCCCGAGGAAATACAGTCTTCGGAGCGGACGGCGAAGCAGGAGGCACGGTGACGGACCTGTGGATCGATTTAAGCGAACCCCATATTCGATACCTCGAAATCGACGCCTCAGGTCGTCGCGTGCTAATGCCAATGAACTTTGCGCGAGTAAAGCGCAATGGTGATGTGGTAGCGAAATCTGTGTGCGGAAAACATTTTGCAGAAGCGCCAGGGACAGCAAACCCCGACTTCGTAACTCTTCAAGAGGAAGACAAAATCGCGGCCTATTACGGTGGTGGCCATCTCTACGCTCTGCCCGAGCGGAAGGAACCGCTGCTGTGAACAACGAGTACAAAGACGAGATCGAGCCCATCCCCGGATTACCTGAGGAGCCACCTGAGAACGAGAGGATTCTCTGGCAGGGAAGACCGAGCGCAAGACTGGTGGCCCGGCAGATATTTCGTCTGCGGTGGCTTACGGCCTACTTCGTACTCATCGCTTGTACTCAGGCAGGACTAAAGATGTATCGCGGATCGGCCCTTGAGGACTCCCTCGAGGGTGCCGCACTTGTCTTGGGCCTGGGTGCGGTCGCGATAGCTATCTTCGCTCTTTTATCCTTTGCTTACGCAAAAACTACCGTCTACACCATAACCTCTAAGCGGTTAGCGATGCGCTTCGGTGTTGCCTTACCCATGGTGGTGAACATTCCGCTAACAACCGTCACATCGGCGGACATGCGTCGCTTCGCAGACGGAAGTGGAGATGTGCTCTTCACACTCAACCCGAAGAAACGAATGTCTTATATCTTACTCTGGCCCCATGTGCGTCCGTGGCGATTTCTTCAGCCGCAGCCGTCCATCCGCTGCCTAGAGTCTCTGGAGGGTGCTTGTGCAGCGCTAGCGGCAGCCGTTCCAAATGCGGAAAGAAAAGTAAACGAAGAAGGCACTGTCGGCACCCACAAAGCTACGCTGGCCAACGCGTAGTAAGACATGGAACCAAGTACTGGGGGAGTACTATGGAAAACACTTTAACGACTGCGGGTTCTTCGAACGCGCTTCGCATGAACCGAGGTATGCAGTTTTTGGCAGCCTTTGCGTTCCTTGCACTTGCGGCGACTCTCGTCGCCAGACTAACCGGTTACACCACGGGGTTACCGGAAAACAGCCAGCTTCTCGAAAGTCGAAGCTTGATCTTCGATGATGTTTCTAAAGGCGTCATACAAGTGTTCGACGCCAACACTAGAGAGCTCATCTTGACGGCCGGACCCGGTGAAGAAGTGTTCTTACGCACCGTGATGCGCGGCTTGGCGCAACGACGGCAGCTGGTGAGTTCAAATACAGGAGCCCCCTTTCAACTCGCCCGTTTCTCCGATGGCAGACTGGTAGTTCACGATGAAATCTCTGGGGAACGAATCGAACTCAATGCTTTTGGTCCAGACAATGCTGCTGCTTTTGACCGTCTTCTGCCAGATCTGGCGCTAGGTTCACTGAGTCACTCGTTGTCTCCCACCGGTCAAGGCGGTGATTGACTACTGCATTGCACTGGGAACGGTCGGACTTGCGTGGTGGTTGAGCACTGGCATCGTTTTGTTACTCAACCGGCAGGAACGCCGTGTTCGAACAATAAGCCTAATTGGTATTTCTTTACTGTCTGTCCTCTGTCTCGGCGCAATACCCCTCGTTGGGCAGCTATATACGGCCACTGGGGCTCTGCTAGGGTTCACTCAGGGGCTCGTAGTCTGGGCGTGGTTAGAAATGACCTACCTCATGGGCGTTATTACCGGACCACGCCAGTCCGCATGCCCTGAGAACATCAGCGGAGGACGTCGCTTCCTCCTAGGCATTGCGACCTCCCTGTATCACGAGTTGTGCGTTGTTGCTGTGTTCGTAGTACTTCTTGCTCTGTCTCAGGGGTTGCCGAACAAGGTGGCGCTTCTGAGCTATACCGCCCTATGGCTGATGCGCTGGAGTGCAAAACTCAACTTGTTTTTGGGCGTGAGGAATTACAATCAAGACTGGTTTCCCGATCACCTGCGCTACTTACACAGCTACACAAAAAAGGCATCGATTAACCCACTTTTCCCGCTATCCATTACCTTGGGTACGGCCGCCGCGGTCGCTCCCCTGGTCATGGTTCTGGAAAGTGCTATCCCCTTTGAACGGTCTGCTAATTTGCTGCTGAGCGCACTGCTCAGCCTTGCCGTTTTAGAGCATTGGTTCTTAATGTACCCGTTTGGTGAATCAGCCTTATGGTCTTGGGCGCTTAATAAACGCCCTCCAAACCTAGAGCCGGTGGCAAATGAGCCGGAAAAAGCGCTAGCTACGGTACACAGACTTCGCACAAGTGCATCTACCGGCAAAACTTGACAGAAGACCGTTTACTTGGCCTAAGAGCTTGGGAGAGCTATCGTATTGGGGCACCAAGATGAATGCCATAGCAGTTCGATTTGCCCAGTGTCGGATCGATGGGTCAACCACTCATGATCCCGCCACTGAACAAGCGGTCGAATCCGCAAACAATGCGGTTCACATGTCGTGCCGGGGGACGTCGCGATGAATGAAGGCGACAAAAATAACAACGGTTACGATCGCGAAGGCACCGCTTCAAG
>JBCCQO010000213.1:0-6215 GCA_039024595.1 Pseudomonadota bacterium
CCCGGGCAGAACTTTGGGCCGGCATCACTAGCAACTGACGCGCCGGCAAGGAGGCAAACTTGAGCGTGTTGCTGGTCGTATCCCACCAAGGTATTTCAACCGCAGGGATCTCAAAAACACCGTCCCTAACCGCCACCAGTGCGACGTTATCGGTGCGAATACCGCTAATGCCACGCTCACCGGTGACATTGCTAATGCTGGGTTGATCAGGATAGCTGCGAAGCCCATCGATTGTGATCTCACCCGCGGGAGGTAGCTGAGCCCCTTGGAGGCCTTCGCCGGTGAGCGTGATGGTCCGAGTCACCGAGTCACCGATCCGCAGCGAATCGAGCGGCGCCGACCAACGCTCTTCAATCGACAGCTTGGAGGCAGGTAGCCAGGTTGTACCGGGAAAGCCTGAAGGCCTTGGGCGTACGGGAACTCGAAGCTCCGCCGTTTGCCGACGGATTAACCTGCCTGGAGGCCTCGAATCAAACAGACTCCTTCTGCCTGAGGCGAGTCGACCGGAAAAGGTCTGCTCGGGAACGAGCAGTTCCCCGCTGGACTCGGGGAAGATTGCATAGCGCAGCTCACGCACCAACCAGGGCCGGCCATCGATCGTGCGTTGAAAAGAATTTTGACCGAGTGTTTCTACGTAGGCGTTTTCAATCGTGAGGTCCGTGATGGACGGGGAATCAAGGTTAACGGACTGTTGAATTCGGAGTGTCAGAATCAACTGCCCTTGCACATAGACCGATTCTTGATCGAGTTCCGCTTCGAACACGACCAGCTGATCCGAGGCTTGCCCTTTTGGCTCGGGCCCTACGGTCACGGAGAGGGCCTCACTGCGTATCCCATCTACTTCAAAGGGGGGAATAACAAAGCTGCCCTGCAGGCGAGGTGTTAACTCAAGGGTAAGTTCGCGGCTTTGCGCGCGCTGGCCATTCACGATTTCCGTGCGAACGCTGGAGGAGCGCTGCAGAATTTCGAAGCGTTTCTCTAGCTCACTCAGATCAGCGTTACCTGGATCTCGGTTGTCGTCACTGGCCAGGGTAAGCCGGACCGTGTCGCCCATAGCGATTGTGTAGCGGTCTAGGGTGGCGCTCAGTTTCGCTGCCGCAACGGGGCTAAGCAGAATACAAAACGCCGTAAGGAGGTAAGTTAAGGGCTTACCAAATCTGGTTGCTTGCACGCTTCTTTCCTTGCTGCTGGCGCTTACGGCTTTCGTAGCGGAACTTCTCTCGAAGGAGCCCGGAGGGGTCGTCGGGTACCCGGCGCAGCCATTGCTGCATTGCCTGATCGCGTTCGAGATCTTCCTGCATCGCGCTATTGTCAATTTGTGGGGTAGGTTGCGACGGCGCCTCGCGAGCTTCGTCTTCCCCCGCTTCGTCAGCAAGCTTGCCGTCCTGCGGCAGTTCGGACTGCTGCGGATCGGAGCCATCCTGATCCTGTGAGGATGAGTTGCCGGATTGTTGCTCCGGAGCGCGCGGCTCCTGTTGCTCTTGCGGCTGGTTCTCTCCGTTTTCCTGGGACGACTGATCATTCCTGCCCGATTCCGGATTATCAGAGGACTCGCCTTGCTCTCCATCTTGTTCCGAATTAGAGGGATCCTGGTTCGGGTTTTGCTGCTGGTTTTGCTGCTCTTGTTGTTCCTGCTGTTCCTTCAGCTGTTCAAGTGTTTCTATATTAGCGAGCGCGTCCGCGCTGTTGGGCTGCAAGTCGAGGGACTGCTTATAAGCGTCTATCGCTTCATCATATTTTCCCTCGGCGGCGAGCGAGTTTCCGAGATTGTAAAGACCATCCGCCGTTGGGTCCGTCGCAAAGGCTTCACTGGCGCCTTGATAGTCTTCCGCCTCGAAGGCGGCGGTGCCTTTCCAGCTAGGATCCTGAAACAGCGTGGCGGCAGACGCGGCATCGCCGGCGTTTAAGTTGCGCTGCCCCTGTTGATCTTTGGTGAGCCAGAGATCTGCCCATTCCAGTGCAACCGCGTTGTTTGGATCAAGACACAGCGCCAGCGGAAGTATGAGCACCAAACCACGGCGAAAGCTCAGTAGGGCTAAGACTAGCAGCGGGAGTACAAACCAGTGCGCCATGTCTTCCCATTGATCTGCTTGCCGGTCCAAACTAATGGTGTCTTCGTCATTGAGAAGCAAATCCTCCGCAAGCAGTGCGTCGAGGTCGCCATCGCCGACCGCAATCTGCTGATAGCGTCCACCGGTCGCCCTTGCCAACGCTTGCAAGGGCTGTTGATCAAGTGCGGGAACGACAATTTCGCCGGATGCATCTTTCAAGAAGCCCCCATCGGGCAGGCCAATCGGTGCACCGACTTCCGTTCCCACGCCCATGACCAGTAGACGCAGGGGGCGGTTTTGTAAGCGATCTTCTATGTCTACGACATCTTGTTCGCTTATACCGTCGGTTACGAGCAGCAAGCGACCTTTACGAACCCCAGCGGAATCGAGGAGTGCTATTGCTCGCTCGATTGCATCGACCGGGTCGGAACCGGGGAGGGGCATCATCTGTGGTCCGAGGGCCGGCAACAGGTTCGCGATTGTCGGATTGTCATCGGTCAGCGGTGCTACCACATGCGCATCGCCCGCGTAGGCGATGAGAGCGGTGAGACCTTCTCGTCGCTCTTGGAGCAAATCAAGAAGCTTGCGGCGGGCTCGATCTGCTCTAGATGGCTGCAAATCGGCTGCAAGCATGGAATAGCTTTGATCAACCAACAGTACCAGCGCATCCTGTTTTTGCAGGACTGGAGTGGGTAGTTGCTTCCAGCTAGGTCCCGCGGCGGCGATCGCTGCCAGACACCAGGCGGCGAGGAGTAGGGGTATGCCAATGCTCCTTTGCTTAGTCGCGCTATCGTCGAGCAAATGCGGCAGCAGTTCGGAAGAGATCACGCGCGACCAGGCGTCCGCTCGACCACGACTGCGCCAAAGAAGCACCGCCAGCGGTATCGCGGGCAGCAGAACCAGTAGCAAAGCTGGTCGCAAAAAATGGAACTGTTCGATTGCCGCGATCACGTTGGCAGCACTCGCTCGGATCCCGTACCCGCACGCTCTGTGACCAGGCGGTGGAGCGCGAGGGCAAAGCTTAAGAAAACGGCGCCAAGCAGTGGAAACGCAAGCAGAGATTTTTGAGGTCGGTAGGTAGCGGTTTCTACCTCCAGGGGTTCAAGATCTTCAATTAGGTCATAGATCTGTGCCAACTCCGCGGGGTCGCGGGCGCGAAAATACTGACCATTGGTTACCGCGGCGATTTCCGAGAGCGTCGCTTCGTCCAGGTCAGAGGAAGGGTTTACCGTACGTGCTCCCAGCGGTGAGCCGAGTAGCCCCGGTAGGGTCATAGAGTCGGCGCCAATGCCAATGGTGTAGATCTTGACGCCGAGGCTCCCGGCCAGGCGTGCGGCCTCCATCGGGTCAACGGTGCTCGCGGTGTCTTGCCCGTCGGTGAGAAGCACTAAAACGCGATTGCTCTCTGGCCGCTCTTTCAGGCGTTTGGCGGCTAGACCAATGGCGTCGCCGATGGCCGTTTCTTGTCCCGCGAAGCCGATCTGTGCCTCTTGCAAGAACCGCGTCACCGTGTCCGTATCGAAACTAAGCGGTGACTGTAAGTACGCTCTGCTCGCGAACAAGATAAGGCCGAGACGGTCACCACTGCGACGACTCATGAACTCGGCGCCGAGGACTTTTACAACATCGATACGCTGCGCAGCGCCGTTGGAAAGACGCATATCGTCGACGCGCATACTGCCCGATATATCGACAGCCAACATCAAGTCTCTTCCGCTATTGGGAAGCTCGATCGCGTCTCCGATCCAAATCGGGCGAGCAGTCGCCAGCAGTAACAAGAGCCAAAGCAGCCAAAGCGCAAGCATTGGGAATCGGTGTACAAGCGGCGCACGACGTTCCGCTTTTGCATCTACCAGCTTTGCCCACCGCGTGAAAAAGGGAACCTGAAGCGCCGCCCGCTCGCGCCGCACCGCGGGTGTCAGCCGCCGTATCAGCCATGGAAGCGGCAGAAGTAAGAAAATAAATGGCCAGAGCAGTGTGATCATGTGTCTGGACCAAATTCCTGTAGCCAGCGTTCCGTGTTCTCCAGAAACTGCTGGCTTTCCTGTGCGGTGACGACTGGCCTGTGGGCGAGCGCGACGCTCTGCGTATCGAAATATCCCGCGCGCTTTCGCCCGAGGGAGTTGAGTAGTTCTGCCCAAGCTTCTCCGGTGAGTCCCGCACTGCTCGCTCTGCCGCAGCTCGCGATGCTCAACCGTCGCTGCAGTTCCCCTAGTCGAGCGACCAGGTCCTGTGGCTCAAGCTGTTCTAAGCGAAGCCTTTTTACGGAAGCTTTTGCCGCGCGCAACGCTTCTCCGCGCCTCCAGCGGCGTCGCAGTAGAAAGCAGACATAAACCACTGCGCACAGACCCAAAAAGGCGAGCGCCCACCAGCCAGGTGCGGGGGGCCACCAGTCCAAGGGGGACGGCTCTCGCAGTGGTTGTAGCAGTTGCTTGAGAGTCTGCGGATCCATGCTCAGTTGTTTCCGAAGAACTGACGCAGCAAAGCGAGAGGAATACTCTCGGTGCTCGCTTCCAAAAGCGGTACGCCTAAGCGCTGGAGATCGTGTCGAATCGCGGCGAGTCGCTGGGCAAATTCGTCCGCATAGTTTTCCCTGAGCGCTCGCGATGCGGTGCTTAGTTCAGCCCGACGTTGACCATCAGTCACACAGTATCGGTCTGCAGGCGGAAGTTGTTGTTCTAGAGGGTCACTGCAATGAATCGCCGTGATTTCTACGTGGCGGGCTAGTTGGAAGAATTCGCGACTCGCTTCTTCTTCCAGTGCGCCGTTAAAGTCACTGATTAAGAACACGCTGGAGCCAGGCCTCGCGACCCGTCTGAGGCTTCGAAGTCCGTCGAGGAAGGATTCTCCGTGAGCGTCCTCGCGCTCAGCGCTAGGCTCTTTTGTACCGTCATCAATTGTACCGCCGTCGGCTAAAGCCGATAGCAGGGCGAGGACATTGCGTCGGCTGTTCTTCGGACGCATCTCCCAGTGGCCTTGCTCGCGGATCAGTAGCGCACCGACGCGCTCGTTTTTGTCCAGCGCACTCCACGCCAGGAGGGCACAAATTTCAGCGGCAAGCACCGATTTAAAACAGTTCCTGGAACCGAAGTTCATCCCGGCGCGCTGATCGACGACCAGCAGTACAGGCCGTTCCCGCTCCTCGTGAAACAGTTTTGTATGCGCATCTCCGGTTCTGGCGGTTACACGCCAATCGATCGCGCGGATATCGTCTCCAGGCTGATAGCCGCGTACTTCTTCAAATTCGATACCGCGACCGCGAAAGTTAGAACGCTGAGAGCCCGCCAGTTTTGCCAGCGCGCGCTGACGTTTGCGAGTGTCGAACTGCCGAGCAACGAAACGCAGCGCCAGCAGTCGCTGCAGATCGACCTGCGCTCCCTTTGCCGGCGTGTTCGCGTCGAGAAGAGTCATTTAGGCCGCAGGAACGAGACTGAGAAGTTCCTCGATCACCTGATCGGCGTCGACGCCAGCCGCTTCCGCCTCAAAGCTCAGCAGCACTCGATGACGAAGCACATCCGGTGCGACCGCTTGTACGTCGTCGGGCGAAACAAAATCTCGATCGCGAAGCCAAGCATGGGCTCGCGCGCATCGATCGAGCGCAATAGTAGCCCGTGGACTGGCGCCGAAATCAATCCAGCGGGCGAGTTCTTGGCTGTAGGGAGCGGGATCTCGCGAGGCTATAATAAGCTGAACGATATACTCTTCAACCGCTTCAGCCATATGCATCGTGAGCACGTCCGACCGCGCTTCAAACACCTGCTGCTGGGTGACGGTGGGCGGCGACTTTGCTTGGCCGGCACTGGCTTCCGATCGCGTGAGCCGCAGAATTTCACGCTCCGCATCGGCCGAGGGATAGCCGATTTTCACGTGGAGAAGGAAGCGATCTAGCTGTGCCTCCGGCAGCGGGTACGTACCTTCCTGCTCAATCGGGTTTTGCGTCGCCATCACTAAGAACAAATCGGGGAGCGCATAGCTCTCACTGCCAACGCTCACCTGTCGCTCCGCCATGGCCTCCAGCAGCGCCGACTGTACTTTCGCGGGCGCACGGTTAATCTCGTCCGCAAGCACCAGATTGCTGAACACAGGGCCTTGCTGGAAGTGAAAACTCGCCTGCTGCGGTCGATAGATTTCCGTCCCGGTAACATCGCCTGGTAATAGGTCAGG
>JBCCQO010000214.1:0-6170 GCA_039024595.1 Pseudomonadota bacterium
CAGAGTGGCGGTATGACGGCAGCGGAATGGCTAGCGGTTGTCGATCAGGAGCAGTTAGAGCAAGTCTTGCGAGATTACGGCGAAGAGCGGTTCGCTCGACGTATCGCTCGGGCGATTCTCGAAGCCCGAGATCGGGAGCCGGTCGCCAGAACAGCGCAATTGGCCGAGATTGTAAAGGCAGCGCACCCCCGCTGGGAGCCGGGAAAGCATCCAGCGACACGCGCATTTCAGGCGATTCGTATTGCGATCAACCGAGAACTAGATGACCTTAAAGAGTTTCTGGGGAAGGCCCTAGCGGCACTGGCCATCGGCGGGCGTCTGGTTGTGATCAGCTTTCACTCGCTGGAAGATCGCTTGGTCAAGCGTCAGTTCCGCGAATGGTCTAAGGGACCAAGCCTGCCAAAGGATATCCCGCTGCGCGCGCAGGATTACCAGTCGAAGGCGCGCATTCTCGGCAAGCCCGTCCGGCCTAGCGCCGCGGAGCTTGAAAGAAACATTCGCGCGCGCAGCGCGATCATGCGCAGCGCGATGAGGTTGGCCTGATGCATGGCAGGCGCTCTTTCGTTGGCGGAATTGTCCTATTGGGTATCGCACTTCTGTCGGCCTTCTCGGTGGTCGCGAGCACACATGAAAGCCGCCAAATCTATTCTAGATTGCAAGGCTTGGAAGCGGATCGCTGGTATCTCGAAGAGGAGCACAGTCGTCTTCTCTTGGAACAGAGCACTTGGGCTTCCCATCACCGCATTGAGAGCGAAGCTCTGAACTCGCTGAAACTCGTGGTCCCGGCGGGAAACAAGGTGCGAGTGGTTTCTCTGGGGCGAGTGCCTCAATGAGTAAACGCGCACCTACGACCATTCACTACCCCTGGAGAGGCCTTCTTGTCCAAACCCTGCTGATCGCTCTGTTCGTCGTACTCGCTGGGCGCGTGCTAGCGCTACAGGTATTGGACAGTGATCGTGGCTCCTCCTTCCTGCGGAATCAGGGAGATCGACGAGTCGTGCGCACCGCTGAGCTGCCAGCCTATCGTGGGCTGATCAGCGACCGGCGGGGCGAACCCCTGGCGGTAAGTACGCCGGTTATATCCCTTTGGGCCGAGCCTCAGCTTCTGAGTAAGAGCGGACGCATCAGCGAGCTTGCACACGCACTCGCGCTAGAGCCAGCTGCGTTGCAGGAAAAGCTGGAGCGCTATTCCGGTCATCGCTTCATGTACCTAAAAAGACATCTCGTACCTGATGAGGCTCGGGAAGTCCTCGCTTTGGACATTGCGGGCGTCCGTCCCGAGCCAGAGTATCGGCGATTCTATCCCGCTGGTGAGGTGGCTGCTCAGTTAGTTGGAATGACCAACGTAGACGGTGAGGGAGTGGCCGGCCTGGAACTCGCCTATGACGAATGGTTGCAGGGAAAGCCTGGCCGGAAGCGTTATCTAAAGGATTTGCATGGCGACGTGGTTCGCGACATCGGCGTGATCGCCGCCGCTGAACCCGGTAGAAATCTCCAACTGTCGATCGACCTTCGCCTTCAATATTTACTGCATAGGGAATTGAGTCGCGCTGTGACCGTCAGTGGCGCTGCTACTGGTGTCATTCTCACTCTCGACAGCAGCAGCGGCGAGGTTCTCGCGAGCGCAAGCTACCCCGACTTCAACCCGAATGACCGCCGCGGGGTGGTAATGGCGCAAACCCGCAACCGAGCCTTGAATGATGTGTTTGAGCCCGGTTCGACCATGAAGCCGCTTACACTCGTTGCCGCATTAGAGAGTGGGCTTTATACAACTGCGACGCCGATAGACACGAGCCCTGGTCGTATCCTTGTTGGAAAGAAGATGCTGCCGGATCCCCGTGACTATGGCGAGCTCAGCCTCTCACGGGTGGTCGAGAAATCAAGCCAAGTAGGCATCACTAAAGTAGCTCTAGCGGTGGGTCATGAGCCGGTGTGGGAAGTGTTTCAGCGCTTCGGTCTTGGGCAAGATACTGCGACCGGTTTCCCCGGAGAGCGAGCGGGGGTGCTGCCTCAGCGAGAACGATGGAGTCCTATCGAACAAGTTACCCTCGCTTTCGGCTATGGGCTCACAGCTACCCCCACGCAACTGGCTCGAGCTTATGCGGTCTTTGCGAACGGCGGAGTGTTGCCTGAGGTCACGCTGCTCAAGCGAGACAGAACCGGTTTGTACGGGGAGCGCATCATTACGCCCAAGGTTGCAGGCCAGGTTCGAGAGGTCCTGCAGGCGGTTACGGAAAACGATGGTACGGGCACGCGCGCCCGCGTACCCGGATTCAGTGTTGGCGGTAAAACAGGAACGGTTCACAAAGCCGCTATAGGCGGCTATTCGGATGATCAATACGTGGCTCTCTTTGTGGGTCTGGCTCCGATAGAGGAGCCTCGATTCGTCACGGTCGTGGTACTCGATAGGCCCAAGGGTGATAACTATGGCGGCGGCGCAGCGGCGGCCCCGGTGTTTTCGCGGGTTGCGGCTGAGACGCTCCGTTTACTCGGTGTGCCGCCCACCGATAGCGATGCATTTCCGTCGTCAGACACGACGTTGCTCGCCGCAACTCATTCGAGCACAGCACTGCAGGGTGCTGAAGGCAGCGCCCCTCGATGACTATGAGTCGATCTTTGCATGAACTTCTGGGCGGGTTTTGCGATGCGGTGCCGGTCCAGCCCATTACGGGTATTCAGCTTGATAGCCGTAAAGTGAACTCCGGTGAGCTCTTTATTGCTCTTCGCGGCCAGGTAGTGGACGGCCGTCGCTGTGTGACTGAGGCCGCCGAACTTGGTGCGATAGCCGCAGTCGTTGAAGACCAAATTGTTGAAGAATCTCCAGGCATTCCTCAATTTGTAATCCCGCATTTGCGTCAACACGTTTGCGAGCTGGCCGGACGATTCTATGGTCACCCGTCGCGCACCATGCACGTGATTGCCGTGACCGGCACCAATGGTAAAACCACGGTAGCTAACCTGACGGCTCAAATGGCTCGGCTGTGCGGCTACGATTGCGGGGTTATTGGCACGTTGGGCTCAGCCCTCGACGGAAGCATTAACCCAGCGCTGAATACCACTCCCGATCCTATAGGGCTTCAGAGAACGATTGCTGATTGGTCTCAACAGGCGTTGCCTTTTCTATCGCTTGAGGCGTCTTCCCATGCCTTGGATCAGGGCCGCTTAAACGCTCTTGATATCGACACGGCTGTATTCACCAATCTAACTCGTGATCATCTTGACTATCACGGAGACATGCGCAGGTATGCTGAGGCAAAAGCGAAGCTCTTTAGTTTCCGTTCACTGCGCGCAGCTGTTATCAATGGTGACGACCCACACGCTGCGCTGTTTGAAGAGGGTTTGCCAGGCTCGGCCAAGCTTTTGCGCTACGGTCGTGAGAAAAACGAGCTCGACATAAGCGTTGGCGACATCAAAGGTACTCGTGATGGGCTGAGCTTTCCTATCAGAACACCCTGGGGAGCCGCGAAGCTGCAATGCCCGCTGCTTGGCACTTTCAATGCCATGAATGTGGCCGCGGCTTTTGCTGCCTGCTTGCAGGCGGGGTTGCCCTTCGCTGACCTTGTCACAGCGGTAAGTAAACTGGCTCCCATAAGTGGCCGGATGGATCCACTGCGCGTTCCCGGTGCTCCGCTAGTCGTCGTTGACTACGCCCACACCCCCGATGCGCTCTGGCAGGTTTTGTCTGCGCTTAAGGAACAATGCTCGGGTCAAATCATCGCAGTGTTTGGTTGTGGCGGTGACAGAGATCGAGGTAAGAGAGCACTCATGGGCGAGGCGGTTTCTCGTGTCGCCGACCGGGCAGTTCTTACCAGTGACAATCCGAGGAGCGAAGATCCTGCAGCGATACTCAAAGATATCGAAGCTGGGATGAGCTGTCCGTACGCGGTGATTGAAGATCGCGCAGCAGCGATTGACGAAGCAATTCGGGATGCGCACCCAAATGATTGCGTGCTTATTGCCGGCAAGGGCCACGAAGATTACCAGATCGTCGGTGCCGATCGGCTTGCGTTCTCCGATCTAAGTTATGCGCAGCAAGTGCTGTCTGAGGTGGCAGCATGATGCGCTCAATGAATTTGGCGCGCGTTGCGCAGGAGCTCGGGATCGAGTTTGACGGCGCCGCACGTCCAATCGCGGGCGTCGCAATCGACTCGCGCAAGGTTAACCAGGGTGATCTATTCGTCGCGCTTCCCGGGGCGCGAGTGGATGGCCATGAATACGTAGAGCGTGCCGCTGAACAGGGTGCCATTGCTGCCATTGTTGAGA
Source organism: Pseudomonadota bacterium (assembly GCA_039024595.1). GTDB lineage: Bacteria > Pseudomonadota > Gammaproteobacteria > Pseudomonadales > Halieaceae > Congregibacter. The sequence continues at coordinate 4,264 of JBCCQO010000214.1, forward strand.
GGCCAATAGAGGCTTCTATCCCCTGCTTTCTGGTAGACGACTCTCTCACAGCGATGAGTGACATCGCGCGGGCGAATCGAGCTGACTTTTCCGGCACGGTAGTCGCAATGACCGGTAGCTGCGGGAAGACTACTGTCAAGAATATATGTCACTCCATATTCCGCTTGGCGGACGGCACCGTAGCGACCGAAGGAAACTATAACAACGAGTTTGGGGTGCCGCTGACCTTGGCTCGCCTTTCCGATGAAACGCGCTATGCGGTTGTGGAAATGGGCGCCGCCGGACGGGGGCATATTGCCCACCTCTGTAGTCTGGCGCGGCCCTCGGTATCCGTTGTCCTGAACGCCATGGAGGCGCACTTAGACGGATTTGGCACAGTAGCTGATGTTGCCGATATCAAGGCGGAAATTTATGACGACTTACCCGCAGGGGGTACCGCCGTCATTAACCAAGATCAACCTTGGGCGGAAGTATGGGAGCGTAGAGCTGCCGAGACCGGCGCATCTAAGCTTACCTACAGTGTGTGGGAAAGCGCGGACGTCTTCGCCAGTGATATCGAAGCTTCCGGAGTGGCATCTAGCCGGTTCGCCTTGCATTACGAAGGCCTTCAAGTCGCGGTCGAGCTTCCTCTCCCCGGAGAACATAGCGTGAGTAATGCGCTTGCCGCCGCATCCCTCGCGCTAGGGGCCGGACTTAACCTGGAGCTGGTGGCGCAGGGTCTCGCACGAGCAGAAGGCGAAGCTGGCCGTTTGCAGGCCACTTCTTTGAACGACAGTACTACCTTAATCGACGATAGCTACAACGCTAACCCTGGTTCTGTGCGGGCGGCAATCGCCTATCTGGACGGCGCCTTTCGCCGTCCCGCGCTCATACTCGGTGAGATGCTGGAACTTGGGGAAGAGAGTGAGGCGATGCACCGAGAGATGGGTGAACTCGCGCGCGATGCAAAGCTTCAACGCTTTGTCGGCGTGGGGGAGATGCTCAAGCCGGCCGTCGCAGCGTTCGGCCCGGGTGGATCATGGTGCGCCGAAGTGAGTGAGGTGGCTGAGCTCATTGCAGAGCTGGTCGACAACTGCGATGCGATTCTGGTTAAGGGCTCTCGCGGAGCTGCCATGGAACGGGTTGTCAACATGTTTCGATCAGCGGGGGGCTCAACTGATGCTGTTGCTTCTTGCTGAGTATCTCTCCTCCATCGAGTCTGCTTTTCGCGTTTTCCAGTACCTTACCTTACGAGGCATTCTGGCCGCCGGTACCGCATTGATGATTTCCCTGCTGGTTGGGCCGCTGATGATAAGACGGCTGAATCACTATCAAATGGGACAGGCGGTCCGTTCTGATGGACCCCAGTCTCATCTTGAAAAGGCAGGCACTCCCACCATGGGAGGCGCGTTGCTGATTGTGGCGATTACCCTCGCAACCTTGCTATGGGCCGACCTATCCAATCGATATGTTTGGGTCTCGCTGTTTGTAACGCTCGGCTTTGGCGCGGTCGGTTGGGTTGATGACTATCGGAAGGTCGTAGAACGTGACTCGCGCGGTTTGCCGGCGCGTTGGAAGTATTTCTGGCAGTCTCTTTTTGGGTTCGCTGCAGCGCTGTTCTTGTTCACGAATTCGGATAACCCGGTTACTACGAATCTTTATTTTCCCTTCTTTAAGGATGTAGCGCTGGCGATGGGTTGGACCTTCGTGATCCTGGCTTATTTCGTCATCGTTGGAGCCAGTAATGCGGTCAACCTAACCGATGGTTTGGACGGGCTCGCCATTTTACCCACGGTCCTTGTTGGTACGGCACTCGGCTTAATCGCCTACCTGACGGGCAATATTAATTTCGCCCAGTACCTGCAAATCCCCTACGTCGCTGGGAGCGGCGAGCTTGCGGTGTTCTGCGGAGCGATCGCCGGATCAGG
>JBCCQO010000215.1:0-6137 GCA_039024595.1 Pseudomonadota bacterium
ACGCTGGAGTTTTTGAGTCCAAAACTGAACGCAAAGATCACCAGGGTCGCCACAACATCCGCAACCGCGACAAAGTAGATTGGGTGGCTCGGAGCGATCAGTTCGGCAACCCACCAGCCGAGCAAAAGGGAGATCGCGTAGGCGAAAAAAAGAACGAGAAGTGAATTTGCTTTGCTCACAAAATTCCAGCCGATTTAGACAGGTACGGGGGTAGCTAACACTCGATAAGAGCACGGAGAGTAATGGAAACGACTGCCGCGAGGTAAGTCGATGTTTCCTGGGCTGTGGACCAACGGTGAGTCACGCGGACCCATGGGCCCGCGCGACTCAAGATGGCCGATTAGAAGAAGCCCAGCGGATTGGTGTCGTAGGACACCAATATATTCTTCATTTGCTGATAGTGCTTAAGTGCTTCTTTATGGGTTTCTCGCCCAATGCCGGACTTCTTATAGCCGCCAAACGTCGCGTGGGCAGGATAGGCGTGATAGCAGTTTGTCCAAACTCGTCCAGCTTTAATGGCTCTGGCCATGCGATAGGCGCGATTGCCGTCGCGAGTCCAGACACCCGCGCCCAGACCGTAGTCTGTGTCATTTGCGATCTCTAAGGCTTCTTCTTCGGTCTTGAACGTTGTGATGCCAACTACCGGTCCGAAGATTTCCTCCTGAAAGACGCGCATGCTGTTAGTACCGCGCATGAGAGTTGGTTCAACGTAATAGCCGCTGGCCAAATCGTTATCTAACGCAGCTGCTCCCCCTCCAATGAGTATCTCGGCACCTTCGGCGCGTCCAACCTCGATGTAGTTGAGGATCTTATCGTATTGTTCTTTAGACGCCTGTGCTCCAACCATGCACTCCGGGTCTAGTGGATTGCCGCGTTTAATCGCCTTGGTACGCGTGAGAACTCGGCTCATAAAGTCTTCGTACATATCCTCTTGGACCAGCGCCCGAGAGGGGCAGGTACACACCTCACCCTGATTAAAGAACGCCAGCACCATGCCTTCTACCGCCTTGCTGACGAAGTCTTCCTCTTGCTGCATGATGTCGCTGAAGTAAATGTTTGGCGATTTACCGCCCAGTTCCACCGTACTGGGAATCAGCGTTTCAGCCGCGCAACGCAAGATGTGGTGACCAATTGCCGTCGACCCGGTGAAAGCGATTTTGGCGATCCGATCGCTGGAAGCGAGTGCCTGACCCGCTTCTTCTCCATAGCCATTGACGACGTTCACGACGCCGGCCGGGAGCAGATCACCAATTAGCTCCATCAGCAATAGAATCGTAGCGGGCGTTTGCTCAGCGGGTTTCAACACCACACAGTTCCCCGCGGCCAAGGCAGGGGCGAGCTTCCAAGTTGCCATCAGCAGTGGGAAATTCCAGGGAATGATTTGCCCGACCACACCGAGCGGTTCGTAAACGTGGTAAGCGACGGTCTTGGCGTCGATTTCGGCCATCGATCCTTCCTGGGCCCGTATGCAGCCGGCGAAGTAACGGAAGTGATCGACCGCAAGCGGCAAGTCTGCATTGAGCGTCTCGCGGACGGCCTTGCCGTTGTCCCAGGTTTCCGCTACCGCGAGCATTTCCAGATTGCTCTCGATTCGATCGGCGATCTTGAGCAACACATTGGAACGCTCCGCGACAGAGGTGGCGCCCCAGGCGGCTTCCGCTTTGTGTGCGGCGTCTAGCGCCAGATTGATATCGGCGCCGTTCGAGCGCGGAATCTCACAGAAAACCTGACCGTTTACCGGTGATACGTTTTCAAAGTAATTGCCATCAACCGGTGCGACCCAATCGCCGCCAATAAAATTCTCATACCGGGACTTGAAAGAGACTACGGCACCATCGGTACCGGGTTGTGCGTAGGTCATCGCTAATTCCCCCTTAGCTTAGGATTATTATGGGATAAAGCTTGGATACTGCTCACTAACTATGGCGCAGACAAGCGCAATCGGCAATTCTCCAGGCGCGCCGATTTTTGTCAGGTCCCTCGATTGGAGATCCGATGCTTAATTACTGGTACTAGTCGCCGTTGAACCTCGCAGGCGGCCCGGTGAGCGAACGGGCTCCAGAGCCAGCCTGCCATTAAGCACCGGTTAAGTTCCAAGCGATCACCAAAATGGCAAAGGATCGACTGACGCCTCTGAAGATAAGACCTTCTGTGGGCTTTGCTTGACTACTCGTCAGGATCGCTACAGGCCATTTGACCGCCCGCCAGATAAGCACCCACCAGGGCCATCAACGGCGCCGCCGTGGGCTTACCGAACTGCCAGTCACCGCCCTCGCAGGCGCTGCCGGCGATGTCGAGGTGGCAAAACGGAAGCGGCGATTCACTGTCAGAGCCGTGCGCATCCAAACCCGAGACCGCAATCAGAAAAGCCGCCGGAAACTGGTGGCCACGTGGTACGGTGACCGAAGGTCCCGGTGGCGAACTAACGAGGTCTTCCGCGGAGGACCGGGCCTTATTCTGCTGCCAGTCTTCACGGCGCAGACGCATCACCTGACCGGGATCCCCCCACAGCGTACCTGAACCCTCGATTTCCGAGCCCAAGGCACGCTCGAAAGCTGGGCCGTTTTCTAGCAGCGCGGTGTAAGGCCCGAGTGCCAGAGCCGCATGCCCCGTTAGAGTAGCCAGGGTATGCAGGGCCGGTGAAGTCGCGCATACGGCTTCTTCTCGCGCCTGCGCTAGGAGATCGGCCATCACCAAGCGACCTTCTGCATCCGTATTGCCAATGCGCACCCGTTTACCGCTGCGAGAAGTAACAACCTCATCGGTCACATAGGCTTCTGCATCGATGCTGTTTCGAACCGCCCCGATGAGCGTGACGACGTTCAAATCGGACGGCGCAAGCTCGGCGACAGCTTTCATAAAGCCGGCGGCCGCAGCGCCCCCTCCTTTGTCCCGACTCATTCCCGCCATCTTCCCGCCGACTTTGAGGTCCGCCCCACCGGTATCGTAAGTCACCGCTTTACCGACTAAGAACAGCGTTCTTCTTGCTTGCGGTGCTTTGTACTCCAGCCTAATAACACGTGGGTGGTGACGTTCGACGGGAAGGGACGCTCGCGCGACTGCAGCGAGCAGCGGATATTCAACGCGAAGTTTGGCGACATCGCTTTCGACCGAGCAAGCCACAGGCGAATCTGCAAATACGGACTGACAGTAGTCAGCAAAACCAGGAGGGGCCATGATCTCCGGCTCTGTACCGGCTAGGTCTCTTGCCAGTGACCTTCCTTGCTCTACGGCTGTTGCTCGCTTTGTGTCCAGCATCATGCCCGGCGCGTGTATGCCGAGAGCAGATAATGCTCCTGTGTTTTCCTGGTTGTGGCGACGGCCTTCCAAAGGCTCCCAGATTCGCTGGCATACGCCGGCATAGGCTACCTCCGCCGCAAACCGATAGCGCTTCCAGGTAAGTTTGCTGGTTACGTTCTTGAGGGGAGGAAGACATAAAAGTAAACGACTCGCACCGGCGTCGATCAGCATCTGTGCGCCCTCGCCGGCTGCTTCGGCCACGCTGCGAACGTCCGCATAGTCATTGTTGAGCTCTAGTAGCGGTACATGAGCAACCCTAGAGCCGGGCCACCCCTGACCAATAAGCAAGCGGGGCAGTTTGCCGATGCTGCGATCCAGTTCTGCAGTCGTCTCCAACCAGCTATCCAAATCCTCGTGCAGCCCAGTGCTCACGCCAGGAGATAAAACCAACAGCCCGTCGAATTGAGAATTTAAATCATCCCAAGCAAGTTTAGGGACGGAAAGCAACGTGGGTGCGGGGCTTGGCGCAATTTGCTCGTTCATGGTCATTGTTCTTTGTGTGCAAAACCTTCCAAAGTGAGTTCGTCTGCTTCAGAAAGTTATCTTAGAAGTTGATCGGGATAATACACTGTCGGGAATCGCATGAATGATGATCGCTAGTCGACCGCTTGCGCTTGAAGCAGTCGTCTAAGCCGGCTGTATGCGCTGGCTGTCTGCGCTCTTCCTTTTACAATACGAGTTCGCATCTTCAATTGAGGAATAAGCATGAGATCACCCATAGTCGCACTCGATCACCTTAAGCTCAGGGTAAGTGATCTTGATGCGGCGATTCGCTGCTACCAAGCCCTATTCGATAGCTCGCCAATAACTAACCGGCAGCAGGCGGACGACCTTGGTGCCGTCTTTGTAACACCCAACGTTATTCTCCAGCTCACTGCCGATGAGCATCCGACGGGCTTAACTGAAGTAGCGATGGCGGTGGACGACGACGATCGCATTCGTCGGCGTCTTAAACGCTTAGGTCTGCGTTACGAGAGAGATCTCAATCTAGACCCGTTGGCGAAAACAGAGGAATTTCGTGCGTCGATGGCGCTGAAGATCGAAGACACGCTCAATATTCGTGGACTCGCGCTGCACTTTGCTCATCGACCCGCACGCGAAGCGTTACTGGCGACGTCGAAAAATGGAGCTTCACTCGGCCTTGATCATTTGGTGGTGTCCTCTAGTGACCCAAGCGGCACGGCATTTCTCTTTGCAGCACAGCTTGGCCTCGATATGCGCCTAGACATGGAAAACGATAAGTGGGGTGGCCGTTTCCTATTTTTCCGGTGCGGAGATCTTATCGTGGAGGTGGTCAGCGGCTTGGGGAATCGTGCTAAGGACAGCAAAGCGGAGCAGTCAGAAGATTGCACTCAGGATGAGTTCTACGGTTTGAGCTGGCGCGTGAGCGACGCAGACGCCGCGCGCACAAGGCTGCTGGACGCTGATTTCGATGTTTCGGAGCTGCGCGATGGACGGCGGCCGGGAACGACTGTCTTCACTCTCAAAGACACCGCCACGGGGACGCCGACGCTGGTGCTGCAACCGCCAAGTTAACTTACAAGCAGGTCTCGCTAGATAAGATTCCGAACCGCAATCGCAAACAGACAAAGACTGGCGAGAACGAACAGAGCGAAACGCGCCGGTATAAAATTGACGGTGCTCTGAAAAATCGAATGGGCAATACGAAGTGCCACGTAGCCCCAAGCGAGGTTGACGTTGAGCGCATCTCCGGTGCCTGCGGCGTGGCAGTAGAAAGCGAGCGCATAAAAAAGTACCGGCTGTTCGTGAAGATGATTGTAGTTATCCGCGATCTGACGAACGGATCGAGGCAATACCTCCATCTCGGACTTCTCTTTCATGGCGCCCGCATCGATTCCTGCCTTAGACATGGCCGGAATGCGAGTCGCGTACATCCAAACCCACATGACCATAGTCCAAATTATCAACGCCAAAATTGGCTGCAGCATCGTCCCACCCATCCTTGTTCCTCTTTATTCTGATCCTGAGTTTTTTTATTCTTTGCCAACATCGCGCGGCTAGCTGTACTGGAGCTGGCCAAGCGCATCGAAACACGCACAAGGAAGGGCCGCAAGTAGAGCTTGCGCAGGCGATGGGAAGGCCCAAGCGCAAATCCAAGAGAACGCAATAGTGCGTAGATCGATAGGTTTGTTATATTCCGCGGTTCAAGAAGAAGAACTCCTAAGAATTCTGAATGACTTATTGCCTCGCGATAGCGCTAGAGGAAGGCCTAGTATTTTGCTCCGATTCGCGGACCAACGCGGGTGCGGATAGGGTCAGTACCTATAGCAAGATGCATCGTTTTTCCGTTCCCTATGATCGCTCGCTAGTCGTTCTAACGGCGGGCAATCTCGCCACCAGCCAGGCCGTTATTGCTCAGATCCAGCGCGATCTGGAGGAAGAAACCGACTTTAATATTTTGAATGCGCGCTACGTGGCCGACATAGCAGAGTACATCGGTGAACGAAGCCTTCAGGTACAACAGAAGTATGCAAAGAAGGGTGGCCCAAACGCTGGATTTAACGCGAGTGCAAGTTTTATCCTAGGAGGACAGATCAAGGGAAATGCGCCCGAGCTTTATATGGTTTACCCGGAAGGAAACCATATAACCGCATCGGACCTGTACCCTTACCTGCAGATTGGCGAAACCAAATACGGAAAACCTATTCTCGATCGTATTATCCGTCGAGACACACCCGTTGAGACCGCCATGCGCTGCGCGCTTGTGTCCGTCGATTCGACCATGCGCTCCAATGCAACCGTTGGTCCGCCCTTGGAATGCCTGTTTTACCGAGCGGACAGCCTGCAGCCACAGGAACGCTACTGCAAGCTTGAAG
>JBCCQO010000216.1:0-6132 GCA_039024595.1 Pseudomonadota bacterium
GGATCTCCCATCTCCACAACCTTGGCTGTTGCGTAGCCAAGGCTGACGGTGACGAATCCGTGGATGTCGCTGTGTGGATGGGGTAGCTTCAGTGCTCGAACGCCCTCGAGAATTCGTTCCGCCGCCCGCTCTACTCCCTCTTTGTCTGAGTCATAAAGTACAACTAAGAATTCCTCACCACCATAGCGGGCAACCATGTCATGTTCGCGAAGCAAGTTTCCGCTGATTGCGTTGGCGATTTTTCTGAGGCAATCGTCCCCAGCATTGTGGCCCAAGGAATCGTTGTACTGTTTGAATCGATCAATATCGAGCATCATCACGCTTACCTGAACGCCGCTTCTCCTCGCCATGTTCCACACTGATCTGAGTTGTTCCTCCATATGCCGTCGATTAGCGATTCCCGTCAGCGAGTCGATACGGGCATTGGCTTCCACTCGAACCAGCGCCTCTCTGAGTTCTTCCGTTCGCTGATCGACAAGGTTGCGCAGTTGAGCTTCTCGCACCCGCGCCCGGCTGGAGAAGATGCGTTGGACTAGTGTCATTGCAACTACAAGAAGCGCTAGTGCTGCCAGCACAGACCAAGTGGTTTCGTACCATCGGGGAAGTCGATACAGGTTCAGTGTGGCTGTCTCGTCTCCTGGGGTGCTGAAACTGCCATCGCCTAGCTTGGCCTGAACCCGAAAGCTTACCGCGCCAGCCGGTAGCGACGTGAAGTAGGCTGTTCTTCTTGCTCCCGCGTCAAGCCACGCACCGTCGTTGATCGAGTAGCGAAAGGCGATAGCATCAGGCTCGGCGAGTTCCGGCGCGCTGTAATCGATTTCTAGCGACTGCATTGAGGCGGGAATCTCAATGGCGTTACTCAGGGCAAGTTCTTCACCATTCACTCGAACGGCTTCGACAAAAGAATGCGGTTGGGGGGCGCTGGTCATCAGATCGTTGGCTCGGAAATTTATTAGCCCTAGGTTCGTGACGAACCACAGACGGTTGTCCGGCGTGGTCCACGCGGAGGGCTGAAAACCGCCGGAGAACTGGGTAAAGCGCAACCCCTTGGCTTCATCAAAACGCTGTACATGGACGGCTGCTTTTTTTCCGAGGGCGACCGCATCCAATTCGTCGCGAGAAACCTTGAGAAGCCCCCCGGAGCCGGAGATGTACAGATTCCTAGAGCGGTCCTCAAGAATCGCGTAGGACGAAAGCTGCGGCAATCCGTGTTCTGCTTCGTAGCTAAACAGTTTATTGTCGCCGATCCGAACGAGTCCACCGTCGCGTACTGCGATCCAAAAGATTCCGCGCTCATCCTCGTAGACTTGTGAGACTACGCTACTCGGTAAACCTTCTGCTTCCCCCCAGTAGCGATATTCATTGTTCTGAAAGCGGTAAAGCCCTCCATTTCCTCCCAGCCAGATGCTGCCATCTCTCGCCTGGTGGATGTTTCTTATGACCGCGCCGTGTGCTTCCGCAAATACACTCTCTAGCTGAGCCGTTGTCGGATTCCACAAGTCAACGCCCAAATCGGAAGCGAGCAGTACATCGCCTTGGCGCGTTTCCTGTATAGCGAAGATGTGGTCACTAGAAAGACCTTCGGCGCTGCCAATCGGTGTCACCTGCTCACCGCGAACAACGAACGCGCCGCCACCGAAACTTCCTACCCAGAGATCACCGCCGCGGCTGACAAGCAGCGAGCTAATACTCTGATCTCTAAGAAAAGGCTGTTGCTCGATAAGACCATTCGGAGAAACTTTAAATATTCCGGAGCGCTCCGTCCCCACCCATAAGGTTCCGTTTGGCTCCGATGTCACCACCGTGGTTTTGTCTGCGAGACCCTCTTCGACGCCTAGCTGGAGGAAGGGCGTATCGCGGACTCGAAACAAGCCGTTCGCAGTGGAAACCCAGAGACTGCCGCGCGTATCTTCCAAAAGGCCAACAATGACTGGTGACTGCGCGTTCGCCATCAAAGGAATTCGATCTCGGCCTGATTTTTTATTGGTTCTCCAGAGTCCGTTGTCGTAAGTCCCCAGCCAAAGGTTTCCGTCCCGATCCCTGAGGGAAACATCAATGATGTCCGTATCGTCCCGTTGAATTAGCTGAGCTTCACCGGAAGCAAGAACTTGATAGAGGTTACCGGCCGTGGTCCCGGCTATGACGCCCAGCACCGGATCTAGGGAGAGCGAGATGATCAATGTGGAATCGAGTTCCGAGTTGGTGCGTAGGGCGCGCATCTCCCGTCCGTCGAAGGCGCTTAAGCCGCCCGTTAAACCACCGAACCAAAGGGTTTCATTCTCGTCACTGGCAATTTTGAAAACTTGCGGAGAAGCGAGGCCGTCTTCTTCTCGCCAACTTCGAATTTCTTGCCCATCAAAGCGACTGACCCCCGAACCCGTCGCAAACCATATCGAGCCATCGCTCGCTCTATGAATATCGTAGACCACATCACCGACTAGACCGTCCTCGCTGCCGATGGACTCGAACTCTCCGTCTCGCATCAGCATCGCACCGCCGCCATAGGTTCCAATCCAGAGTTCGCCGTTCGGCGTCCACTCGAGATCACGGACCTCGTTTGCAGAAAATTCAGGATGGCTTTGTCGATTGAATACGCTAAAGCGTGCACCATCGAATCGGACGAGTCCGCCGCGAGTACCAATCCAGAGATAGCCGTTAGGGCCCTCGCGGACCACCCATACCGTGTCCGATGGAAGGCCGGATTCACGTCCAAAGCGATCGACAAGGTATTGGCTTGCGAGACGCTCCGGATTAAGAGCGCTCGTCTCATAAGTGAAGAGGCAAAGGGAGGCGACACTGAGCACCAGGGTCCACCCATGGAACACAGAAGCTACTGCTACGGCTGTTCTAGCGCCGATTCTGCCCTCTAAGCTGTTGCTTCGAGTCATAGAACGATCGTCGAAAGGACGCGCTTTTCGCTAATCGTATAGCCTAGCCAACTAATGGCGATCGTTGAAGGGTTGTGGTGAGTGCTGTGAGGCGCAGCACGAAAAAGGCCGACGGTTTTACAACCGTCGGCCTGCACGCGTTTAATCCGCTTTACTTGCTAGAGCAAAGCGGCTAGGAGGTGAGCCTTAGAAGCTATAACTCACTTCAACCCCGTAAGTTGCCGGAGCATTGAGGGGAGAGAAGGTTCCACCTACAAAAACGGGCCCGACGAAGCCGAGCGGTGTGTCTCCACCATGGCGAACCGTATCCAGCAGGTTGCGTCCATAGAGAGAAAGAACCCAGTGCTCATCGTTCGTATGGAAATCGATCGATGCATCGAGGATCTCCTGCTCGAGGATGAAGCCGAGGTTATTGTCGTTGAACGACGTTTCGTCTCGATAGGCGTAACTCAGCCGGGATGAGATGTATCCATAGTTTCCGACATCGAAGTCGTAGATCGCAGAAATGCTGTAGGTGAGTTCCGGTGCGCGCGGAATGTTCAGATTCTCATCTGTGCTATCGACAACACCGTCACCGCTAAGATCGAAGCGAACCTCCGTGTACTCCGGATCCATAACGCCAAGCGACGCCTGAACGGTCAGGCCTTCCGTTACCAGGAATGTTCCGTCGATCTCAAGCCCAGTAATTTCTATGTCGGCCGTGTTTTGAGTCAACTGCAAGACGCCAGAGGTTGCGCTGGGTAGGTTGATATCCCGTTGCATGTCTTCACCTTGTGTGAAGAATACGGCGGCGTTCAACTGACCGCGGCTCCATTCAGATTTGTAGCCGACTTCCCAGGTGGTGACCTCTTCTTCATCAAAAGGTCCCGGGCCAAACTCATAGTTTGCGGTGCCGTCAGCATTGAAGCTCAGCGGCACTTCCGTGTTACGAACGTTGTACCCTCCAGAGCGATAGCCCCGAGTGACGCTTCCGTAGACCCGTGAGTTGTCGTTGATTTGATACATGAAGCCGAGCTTTGGAGAAATAAAATCCCAATCGTTCTCATCGACGAAGTCTGGCGTGCAAGGCGTGGTAGCAAACGCGTACGACGGACCGTTGGGCGCGCCAATGAAGCAAGGCGAGTTATTGAGCACGAGGTTGGTAATTCGCGCGTCTTTCTCTTCTTCAGTCCAGCGAATGCCTGCGGTTAGGGTTAAACGATCAGAAATGTCGTAATCGACATTAAGAAAAACGCCGACGCTGGTGACATCGTTTTCGCCGCCTCCTTCCTGGATTAATGCGGGCCCTTGTCCACCGGTAGCAACGCCAAGAAGACGGCGGTTTTCGTCGTACAGCAGCTCACTCTCAAAGTAGTAAACACCGGTTGTCAGGTTTAAACGGTCGTCCATGAACAGTCCGTTATAGCGCAGTTCATTAGACCACTGGTCGTATTCCGTATAGGTATCTGAGTGGAAGATCCAGACAGGCTGCGCGTCGATATCGGAGCCTGCAGTCGCGGTTGATTCTCGCCAGCCGAAAACATTTGTGATCGTACCGCCCGCGACATCCCAGTTTGCAGTCAAATTCAGGAAGTCGACTTCCAAGGTCTGGAAGCCAGGGAAGTCGATATTGAAATCGAAGCTGTCTCTATCCGCGTTGAATGGCGTGCCCGGTACACCATTTCCGTTTGTGTGTGATTGGCCCGAAGCGCCATCTGCCTCTACATCCTGGTACTCATAGCGGGCGATAAGTTCGAAGGTATCCGATGGGCGCCACGCGACGACAGGGCGGATAATAGTTTGCTCGTAGGCGCCGTGATCTCGACCGTCAAACCCGTTGACCAAAACACCCTGGTCATCGTTGTAGTAAATCGCCAGCTTAGCGGCGATGGTATCGGTCAAGCCACCGCTTACGGACCCCTGAAAAATCGTGCTTGAACCGCCGTCATCGGGAAATTCGTAGCTTGTGCGCGCGTTGAATTCAAATTCCTCTGTAGGCACTTTCGTGTTCAAGAGAACAGCGCCACCGGTTACGTTCCGGCCAAACAGAGTTCCTTGAGGTCCGCGAAGGACTTCGACGCTCTGAATATAAAAGTTGTCGAAGACGACACCGGCGTTTGTGCCGAGATACACGCCATCGACCACTAGGCCGACCGCGGGATCGATCGATGGGATTGAGCTCGTGATGCCAACGCCGCGAATCGCAAAGTTCGCATAGCCTCGTGAGGTTCCCACTTCGTCGAGCACAACGCTCGGCATGCCGACGGCGAGGTCGACTAAGTTACGTACCTTAAGTGCGTCTAGCTGATCGGAACCATAAGCGGTAATTGAAAGTGGAACATCCTGGGACGCTTCTTCTCGCTTTCGTGCGGTAACGACTACCTCTTCTAACAACGCAGCACCCGCGCGGCGTGGTTGCTCCGGTTGAGCCGATACGGTTGGCGCGATCATGCCACTCGCGAGTAGCGAAGCCGCCGCGAGTCCCAAAGACTGTCGGATTGATCTTGTTAAGGGGGCTTGAACAAATTGTTTTCTTGTCATGGGGCGCATCCTTATTGTGTAGCGTTTATCGTTTTCGGATTTACTTGCGAGTCTGTTTCTTGCCTTTAGAACAGACCCTGTTTTTATTCCTGTTGATAATAGGCCATGGTGACCATGTTTTTTAAGTTTTCCTAGTGGGAATATTGAAGGTGGGAATATTGAAGCATCGCAACGTTGTGTTGTCTGCGCGCAGGCGGTGCTCTTGATCGATATTCTTACTCACGCGTTATCAAAAGTTGCCGCGAAGCACTCGCTGCTGCCGAGGAGACACTCTGCTCTCCGGAGGCCACAAGGCTCAACAGTTCAGAAAATGCTTGGCCATCGCTAAACCTCTCTAGTGCTTCCATTAGGTCTCTTGCGATCTGCTGCTCAAGTTCTGCAGCGAGTTGCGCCCGACGACGACCTTGCACAGCGCCGCTTTCCATCAGTTGTTGCCGAGCGATTCCGATGCCATCAACAAGCTGCTCTAAACCGATGCGCTTTGACGCGACTGTTTCGATCACTAGCGGCCGATACGCAGTAGTTCGTCGTGAAAGCATCGAGTCAATGTCCCTACGCAGTGAGTCCGCACCCGGTCTGTCGGCTTTGTTAATCACAAAGATGTCGCCGATCTCCATCAGACCGGCTTTGTTCGCCTGTATCTCATCACCGGATTCAGGTGTGAGTACGACCAGGGCAATATCCGCAGTTTTTACGACATCGAGTTCGACCTGACCGATACCGA
>JBCCQO010000217.1:0-6067 GCA_039024595.1 Pseudomonadota bacterium
ATCTTTCATGTGCAAGCTACGCCCACAAAAAAACGGGCGCTGATTATGCGCCCGTTTTTCCTGCTTTCGCCAGCCTAGTGCTGGCTTTGAACCGATTTCTTAGAACGCGAACATTGCTTCTGGCATGGCCATCAGATTGTCGGCACCGGATAGCAGTGCATCTTTGTGGCCACGCGTTCTTGGGAGCAGACGATCGAAGTAGAACTTCGCCGTCATTAACTTAGCCTCGTAAAACGAGGTGTCGCCCTCACCCGCGTCGATCTTCTGCTTCGCTACGATCGCCATCTGAGCCCAGAAGTAGCCCAGTACCACGTAGCCGGCATACATCAGATAGTCGACGGCCGCTGCGCCTGCTTCGTCAGCATTTTCCATCGCGCGTTCGCCCACCTTGAGAGAAATTTCTAGCCACTCGTCCTTATACGCGGCAAGCGGTTTGAGAAACTCTTCGTATTCAGGCGCATCGTGCGCTTTGATGTACTCGTCCATTTGTTGGGTGAAGCTCATCAGCAACTTGCCACCGGATCCAAGTACCTTGCGTCCCAGTAGATCCAGCGCCTGGATGCCGGTCGTGCCTTCATAGAGCATAGCGATACGCGCGTCGCGAACAATCTGTTCCATGCCCCACTCGCGAATAAAGCCATGGCCACCGTAAATCTGCACGCCATGGTTGGCCGCTTCGTATCCGGCTTCGGTTACGAAGGCCTTCGCGATGGGCGTTAGCAATGCCATCAGATCGTCGGCTTCTTTCGCCCGCGCTTCGTCGCCGCGATCCAACACATCGCCTAACTGCGCGAGGTAGTAGAGCATCGCTCGACTGCCTTCTGCGATGGCTTTTTGAGTGAGCAGCATGCGCCGCACATCCGGGTGCACGATGATAGGGTCGGCGGGACCATCAGGATTTTTTGGGCCCGAGAGACTGCGCATCGCGAGTCGCTCGCGCGCGTACTCCAGCGAACCCTGATACGAGAGCTCCGCGTGGGCGAGTCCCTGGATCGCCGTTCCGATCCGAGCGGTGTTCATAAAGGTGAACATCAGGTTCAGACCACGGCCGTGCTCGCCGATCAAATAGCCTTTGGCGCCGTCAAAGTTCATCACGCAGGTCGCGGATGCTTTGATCCCCATTTTCTTCTCGATGGAGGCACAGTGCACGCCGTTGCGCTCACCCAGGCTTCCATCTTCGTTCACATTGTACTTAGGGACCACGAACAGAGAGATACCCTTCGTACCTTCCGGTGCATCGGGCAAACGAGCGATCACGATGTGCACGATGTTATCGGCCATATCGTGCTCACCGGCAGATATGAAGATCTTGGTGCCGGTGATCGCATAGCTGCCATCGGCTTGCGGTTCCGCTTTGGTGCGCAACAGGCCAAGGTCAGATCCGCAGTGGGACTCGGTGAGGCACATCGTTCCGGTCCACTGACCGCTGATGAGATTGGGTAGATAACGTGCCTTCTGTTCGTCAGAGCCATGTTCTTCCAGCGTTTTGATACAGCCGTGAGATAGACCCGGATACATGAGCCAGGACCAGTTGGCCGTTCCCGCGAGTTCGTTGATCACAATGCCCAACATATTGGGCATATCCTGGCCACCGTACTCAGCTTCAGCAGACAGCGCAGGCCAGCCGTTCTCGACGTACTGACGGTACGCGTCGGCAAATCCGGCGGGTGTCGTTACACCTTCTTCGGACCAAACGCAGCCCTCTTCATCACCACTTTGATTGAGCGGAGATAGGACCTCCTCCGCAAACTTTGCGCCTTCATCAATAATGGCGTTCATGAGATCCGGCGTCGCTTCTTCATACCCCGGTAAGGATTTGTACAGTGCTTCCGTATCCAAGACTTCATTCATTACAAACTGGATATCGCGAAGCGGTGCTTTATATGCGGGCATCTTTTCCCCCTTGCTTTTTCGTCTTCGACACATCGCCTTGCGTAGCTCGCGATGCATGTGTTCAGTGTTAACTTTACGAACGATTATAGCCAATTTTTGTTCAAATTACCCAGCGTGCCGGTGAGAATTTTGGAGAGACGTATCACAGGAGGATAAAATTATTTAATCGATAAAGAACGATAAACAACGGCGCCGAAGTGATTACTCACTACGACAGAGATACAACAAATACAGTAAAGTCGCACTGACATTGCATGCTCGAGACCTTTACTGCATGCTGATGGCAGTGCGAAGGTAGAGCGTAAGGGTGACGAGACTGTCTTTTTATTTTCGAGTCGCGAAGCGCGAATAACCTAGCTCAGTACCAATAAAATTAGCGCAGCTACAAGGTACGCGCGTCGCGTAACCCCACCTACTTGTATACCCAACGGCTGTGAATCGATCTTTTCCCAGGGGCCGTGGTGGTTCCTCTGAGTGAGTTGTTGCTAGTGAGTAAGTTAGCGGAGGTTTTTCAACATGAAGTGGACATTAGCTCTCATCTTCGCAGGTTTTGGCGCCTTAGCAGGCTGCAAGATTGTTATCGAAGTCCCGCCGGGAGGCGTTGTCGAAGCTACCACGTTTGAAAATGACTGTTCCGCAAACAGTGTCTGCGAAATAGATGTTGTGGATGCAAATTTTGAGGAGGACTTTGAAGCGGAGGCGGAACCGGGTTATCAATTTCTTGGATGGAGAACCGACGACCGGTATTTTTGTGGCGGCTCGATGCAAAGCTGCAGTCTTAGCACACAGGGCTTTGCAGGAAACGATAATCTCCTTGCAATCCTTCAGTCTGATCAAGAGTTCTTCTTATCCCCAATTTTTAGGAAGCCATCGACGGATTTCAACGGAGATGGATACGACGACTTGGTGGTTTCGTCGGCAAATTCCACCTTCGAGTCCGATGAGGACAACACAAATATCAACATTTTTTACGGCACCGCTAATGGGGTTTCAGTGGCCGGTCAACAACTCATCCAGGGTGCTACCTTGATCGAGGAAAACGACAGTGTGTCTGGAATGCTTATCAAACTACCAGGCAGTACCGGACCTGTGCCTTTGGAGTCCGCAGACTTCAACGGCGATGGTTATTCTGATCTTGCTATCGGTTATCCGGAGTTTGCTGTAGACGGCTTCGAACGGGCGGGCGCGGTTAGAGTGATCTACGGAAGCGCGCTCGGGATCGTCAGCGAAAACAATCAGGTTTGGTCGCAAAACGGAGGTCTAGTAGATGTGGATGGCGATGGAATCATCGATGAGGACCTCGGGGACATACTAGGCGGGCGTGAAGTCGATGACTTTTTCGGCCAGGAACTAACTTCTGGAGACTTTAATAACGATGGATTTGCGGATCTTGCGATCGGCGTACCGCAGGAACAGCTTGCCGATGAAGTACAAGCAGGCATCGTCAACGTTATTTATGGCTCCGTTAACGGTTTGCAAAGCGAAGGCAACCAAACCTGGTCGCAAACGAACGGCCTTGATGCTGGCGGTTCTCTTGGGGACTTAATTGGAACCGCGGATCGATTGGACAGATTTGGCTTGGTCTTGACCACTGGCGATCTTACCGGTGACAGCATAGATGACCTCATCGTGGGAATACCTTTTGAAGCTCTCGCTCTTCGACCAGATGGTTCTGAACTGGACACAGATCTGGAAACAAACGCCGGTGCGCTTGCGATAATACCCGGATCTGAAGATGGATTAGTCGCGGAGGGTAATCTTAGCCTTTGGCAAGGAGGGCTGGTCGAAGACGATGATGGCGACGGCATCTTTGAGGACGACTTGGGCGATCCATCAGGTTCAGTAGAGAATCAAGACCGTTTTGCATCCGCTATTGCGGTGGGAGACTACAACGACGATGGATATCCGGATCTCGCCGTCGGTGTACCCGGCGAAACTCCTGGCTCTTTGAGCAGCGGCGAAGAAGAACGAAGCATAGGCGTGGTCCAGGTCTTCTTTGGGGATCGTGGTGGAATAACATCCGACTCTCAATCATTCACTGCCCCCGGTTTAATCTGGACTGGACCCAGTAACACCCGATTCTCAGCGGACTTTGGTGCAAACCTCGTCGCGGCAGATTTCGATCTAGATGGCTGCAGCGAGCTTTTGATTAGAGGGACAGCTGAGGCGGAATCTTTAGAGTTGGGGACCTATTGGGTGATGTTCCCATGCGTGAATGAGAGTCTTGATTCTAACAAGAGCCTTTGGCTGGTCTCTGGTGGCGCATACGATAGCAGCGGATCGTTATCGACGCCCTTACTAGACCAACAAGGAGCTAGTTTTTCTGCGCCTGTGCTCGCCGTTGGCGATTATGATGGCGACGGCTTTTCAGAGCTAGCAAGCGGCTGGCCAGGCGCAAGTGCAAGCACTCAATTGAGGGCTGGAGTTGTAAGGGTTATAGCGGGTAGCACAGGCGGAATCGACCTTTCCCGTTATCAGTCTTGGAACGGAGACGGCGGGACGGACCAATCAAATCAGTTTCTTGGCGATCCTCTGGGATCTGCAGATAGGGAAATGGGCTTCGGAGAACGAATCCAGTAAAAACCGTCAGCGGCCCGCATCGTAAAATCGAGGATCGTCCGAAGGTGGGCGGTCGACGCTGCGCTCTTCTGGGCGAATGCCTAACTTATGGAACAATGCCATATCGGCATTGGCCTTTGGGTTGGGGGTAGTCAACAGTTTCTCACCGTAGAAGATCGAGTTTGCGCCCGCGATAAACGCCAGCGTTTGCGTCTGTTCGTTCATGTTTTCACGGCCTGCTGATAGACGCACGTGGGAAGCGGGCATCATGATTCTTGCGACGGCGATGGTTCTTATGAAGTCGAAGGGGTCTAAATCGTCTGTCTCATCGAGGTTATCCGCAAGCGGTGTGCCAGAAACTTTCACCAGCATATTGATAGGCACACTCTCGGGATGCTCGGGAAAGTTCGCCAGCTGTTTGAGCAAGCCGTAACGGTCCTCCGCTTTCTCGCCCATCCCGACGATTCCTCCAGAGCAGACCTTCATGCCCGCTTCGCGAACGCGTCCAAGGGTATCTATACGATCCTGGTAGGTTCTCGTTGTAATGATGTCACCGTAATACTCCGGGGACGTGTCAAGGTTGTGGTTGTAGTAGTCCAGACCGGCGTCTGCCAGAGCGCCAGCTTGCTTGTCGGTGAGCATGCCCAAGGTCATACAGGCCTCCATGCCGAGGTCCTTCACGCCCTCGATCATCGCCGTCAGTACGGGAAGATGCCGGTCTTTTGGTGAACGCCAGGCAGCGCCCATACAGAATCGCGTTGCCCCTGCCTCGCGAGCCGTCTTGGCCTGTTTAAGAACGGCATCAACTTGCATCAGTTCTTCCACCTTAAGGCCGGTTTCGTAGCGCGTACTCTGCGGACAGTACGCGCAATCTTCCGGGCACTTACCGGTTTTGATGGAAAGCAAAGTACTCACCTGAACCTGATTCGGGTCAAAATACTGTCGGTGAACCACCTGCGCACTAAAGAGAAGGTCGTTGAACGGAAGCTCGAACAGCGCTCTTACTTCGGGTGTACTCCAATTGTGTCGAACTACTCCGAGCGCCTCGTGGCGAGAGGGCTGAGGCGCGCTCTCAGCCGATGCACTTTTAGCCTGCGCATCAAAAACTGCATCTCCACTCTCTGCCTCCGCCTGGGTCTGAGTCTGAGTCTGAGTCTGAGTCTGAGTCTGAGTTCGAGTAACAAAAGGCGCATTCATAAGGAGCTCCGGCGACGAAAGACCATGGTAATCGAAGGGGTAAATTGGTCAACCATAAATAGCTTATCTGGTTAACAAGAGCATGCTTTCGAAGGCTAAGTTGGCGGCTTCTAACCTGCTAAACGCAGTTGCGCCGCAACTTTGCCTCTACTGTGATCAAGAGACAAAGAGTGATCTCGCTTTGTGCTCGGTCTGTCGAACAGAACTTGAGTTAAATAGGCAAGGGTGTTCCGTGTGCGCGTTACCTGCCTGCTCGGGTGTACCCTGCCCCAATTGCCAGCAGCATAGACCGGCGCTGCACCAAGTATTTGCGCCGTTCGTCTACGACCGGGCGCTCGAATTCTTAATGCAACGATGGAAGTATCAAGGCCAGCGCAATCTGGCTTGGCTGGTTGCGGATATCATCAGCGAACAGGTC
>JBCCQO010000218.1:0-6054 GCA_039024595.1 Pseudomonadota bacterium
GCCTCGCGTTGTCGACGGTGAGCCGATTGAGGTCGCGGGCGTTCAAAATAAATTTACCTACGAACTCGAGCAGTAACTGGGGGCGAACACTATGAAGCTAAGCTCGCAGACACGACTCCTGCATAAACGACTCACACAGACACGACTACTACGCTGGTCCACTGCCCGACTCTTGAGTGCCCAACTCGTCCTTGGGGTCGCCGCACTTGGTGTGATCCCTGGATCGTTCAACCTCGCGATTGCGCAGCAAGAATCCGGTGCGGAAGAGCGTGAAACTCGCCGCACTCCGGCATTACGCAACAAGGTTTACGAGAAGCTCGCCGAAGCGCAAGCCGCAGCCGAGGCGAAAGATCTCAATACGGCAGCATCTGTACTCGATAAAATGTTGGCGGGACGTCGTGATAACGAGCTAAACAGCTACGAGCTGGCTAATGTTTACAACTTATACGCATTCATTCACTACTCCCGTGAAGATTTCGTATCGGCGCTCCAGGCTTATGAAAATGTCGTGAAGCAGCCTGATATTCCGTTGGCCATGGAAATCAATACCCGTTACACGATTGCTCAGCTTTACTTCGTGCAAGAGCGTTGGCGTGATGGTATCAACGCGTTGTTGAAGTGGTTCGATATGACCACCACACCAAACGCTAACGCGTATGTACTGCTTTCCCAGGGCTACTACCAGCTAAAGGACTACGACGAAGCGCTAAAGAACATTCAAATCGCCATTGGCGACTACGAAGGGAAGGGGCGTATCCCGAAGGAGCAATGGTATAACCTTGCGCGTTTCTTGTATTCGGAGAAAAACATGCTCGCCGAGGCGACGGATGTTCTCGAAGACCTGATTCTCTACTATCCGAAAAAACAATACTGGGTACAGCTCAGTTTCATGTTTTCTGAACAAAACCAAGAGCCAAAGCAGCTAGCCGCGATGGACACCGCCTACGTTCAGGACATGCTGGAAAAAGACGGCGAATATCGAAACATGGCGTCTCTGTTGCTGAACGCCGATGTGCCTTACAAAGCTTCTCAAGTGCTTAAGCGCGGATTTGACGAAGAGATCGTTGAGGATACGTCAAAGAACTGGGAGCTCTATGCCGGTTCGTTACGTCAGGCTCAAGAAGTCGAGGACGCTATTCCAGCAATGGCGAAAGCAGCGGAGATGTCCGACTCGGGTGATCTCTATGCGCGCTTGGGTAGCATCTACTTGGACGCCGACAACAATCAACAGGCGATTGAGGCGATCAATAAAGGACTCCAGCGCGGAGGCGTAAAACGCCCCGATAACGCGCGTCTAGTGCTTGGCATGGCGTACTTCAATACGAAGCAGTACTCAAAGGCGAAAGAAGCGTTTCGTGCCGCTGGTCGTGATAAGCGATCCAAAAAGTATGCGGATCAGTGGATCTCCTATATGAACTCGGAGCTCGATCGCCAGAAGAAGTTGTCGGAAGATATTTAACCAACTCGATTGTCGGTACTCTTTTTCTATCAGTGGCGTTCGTTTATCAAAAGCGCCTTTCACAACGGCCCTTAAAGAACTTATACACTCCACCCAATCTCATTAGCTCTAGCCGCCTGGATAGACCAGGCGGTGCTGCGTGCGACCGCAAGTGTAACAATCTGGAGCAGGCAGCTAGCGGCCGCGTACATCACTAAGCCCCGTCTACCGACTCTTTACACTTTTTTTATCCATTCCTGTTTCAGCACCTATGAGTGTGACAGGCCCATTCAACCTTCCCGCTGGCCGATGACCTAGCGATAGAATTCTGCGTACACTTATAGGGCCCGTATAAAAGAGGTCTGCGCGTTGCACAAACCGATAATATATAGCGCTGTTCGCAGCCCCCGCGCTCGCGCGAAATCAAACGGTTCCCTTCATACCGTGCCGCCCCAGGAGTTGCTTTCTCAGCTTTACAAAGGCCTTCGTGCAAAGTCCGGTCTCGATTTGGCAAAGATCGAAGAAGTGATTTTGGGTTGCGTTACTCAACAAGGAGAGCAGGCAGCCAATATAGCGAGAAGCTCGATCCTCTATGCGGGTTTGCCGGAGCATGTACCAGGTCTCACGGTACACCGGTTCTGCTCCTCGGGCCTTGACGCCATCGCCCTTGCTGCGCTCAAAGTTCAAACCGGCATGATGCAATGCGCGCTTGCGGGCGGTGTAGAGATGATGTCTCGTGTGCCTATGCTCTCAGATGGTGCACGAGTCTTTACCGACGCAGAGTTCGCTCGCCAGTGCCGTACCTTGCTGATGGGGAGTGGTGCAGATTTGATTGCAAGCATTCACAACATCAGCCGTGTTGAAGCCGATCAAGTTGCTTTGCTCAGTCAGCAAAGAGCTGCTCATGCTCAAACGGAAGGCTATTTTGAACCCTCTATTCTTCCTATCAAAACGGCAGATAGCATCGCTGAGGAAGACGAATGCGTTCGGCCGAATACCTCGATGGAAAGCCTGGCGGCTCTAGTTCCGGCCTTTGCCGCACTGGGTGCGTCGGGAGTAGACGCTTTTCAAATCGAAAACAGTGAAACGGTGGAGGAGATTGCGCATGTTCACACGCCCGGTAATTCACCAGCGATGGCAGACGCCGCGGGCCTGCTTCTGATTGGATCTCCGGAGTTCTCTAGTTCCCTCACGGTTAAAGCGAGGGCACAAATCGTGGCTAGCGTGACCGCAGCCTCCGACCCTCTTCAGGTGCTCACTGGATGTATCGCCGCGACAAAATCACTACTCAGCCGGACTGAATTGTCGTCCTCCGACATCGATTTATTCGAGATTCATGAAGCTTTCGCGGCTACCTCCGTTCTAGCAAAAAGAGAGCTTGCCATTGGCGACGATAGGCTAAACGTGAACGGTGGCGTAATCGCTTTAGGCCATCCGATGGGAGCGACCGGCGCGATCATGGCGATGACGCTCCTCGATGAGCTTGAGCGGAGGAACCTAAGACGCGGCATTGTTGCCGCTGCGGGTGCTGCGGGGTCTGGAAGCGCTATTCTTATTGATCGTGATATCTAGGGCTAAGCACTGCTTGTGCACTAGCCACAGCGTGCTTAGCAGCAGGTGGAGCAAACCGCTCGAACTAAAACGATGCTGAGAAAAAAGGGCACCGAAGTGCCCTTTTTCTTGAGGATCCTAAGACCCTCTGCTTCTCTAGACGATTCGCTGCATCAGACAGCTACTACGTTCTCCGCCTGAGGACCTTTTTGACCGTCGGCTACCGTAAACTCGACTTTCTGGCCGTCGCTAAGGGTGCGAAACCCTTCACCCTTTATGGCACTGAAGTGAACAAACACGTCAGGTCCGCCTTCCTGCTCAATGAAGCCGTATCCTTTCGTTTCGTTAAACCACTTCACGGTACCGGTTACTGTAGACATATTCTTACCCTTGCAATTTTACCTAACCCTATGAACTGGCACGTATTTGCAATAAACCGAACCCGCGCTCATCTGGCTTTTCTCACGCTGTTTCAAAGACAACTGATACCTGACTAGATTGATGATCCAGTTTCGTACCTATGATGCTGAAACCCCACTGCTCATGCAGCACTTTCAGTGTAGCACTCTGTAGTTACGCTCAATGGTGGAAAACTGGATTCAATCCGTTTAAGCGACCGTTCGTCGCAATCAATCTACGGCGAGTATCTTCAGGACGTTGGTGGAACCGGCGACTCCCATCACATCTCCTCTAGTAAGAAGAACAGAGTCACCCTTCTCTAAAAATTCGTTGTCCATGAGGTACTCGATCGCGCTCACTTCTATGTTCTCAGTTGCGAACGAGCCTGCATCGAAATAAAGCGGTATCACGCCCCGGCACAGAGACAATTTGGCAAGCGTTTTCGAGTTGGGAGATAAGCCAAAAATCGGTAGGCCAGAGCTCAACCGCGACATCAATAGAGGCGTACCGCCGGATTCGGTTAGGCAGGCGATCCCGCGGACTCTAGGAAAATGGTTAGCGGCGTAGATGGCCGACATTGCGATCGCAAACTGCGCGTTCTCGAATTCACGTTCCACCCGATAGCGGGACGTGCGTGCGACCGGATGCCGTTCTGCCCCCAGCGCCGCATCGGCCATGGCGCTGACGACGTTAACGGGATAGGCCCCCACCGCCGTTTCCGCAGAAAGCATGACCGCATCGGTTCCATCGAGTACTGCGTTCGCTACGTCAAATACCTCTGCGCGTGTGGGCATGGTGCTGTTTATCATCGACTCCATCATTTGAGTCGCCGTAATCACAATTCGATCTCTCTGCCTGGCGAGGGAAATAAGGTTCTTCTGAATTCCAATCAGTGCCGCATCGCCGACTTCAACGCCGAGGTCTCCTCGAGCCACCATCACGCCATCGGACGCACTAAGAATATCGTCTAGTACTTGCTGGTCCGCGACGACTTCTGCACGTTCGATCTTCGCGATAATCGCAGCTTCTATGCCTTGAGCCGCGAGATGACTGCGTGCATCTTCGATATCCGAGCTTCTCGAGACAAAAGAGACAGCGACGAAGTCCGGATCTAACTGCGCGAAGCCCCGAATGTCCGCCAGGTCTTTTTCTGTTATCGCTGGAGCGGCGATTCCACCCCCGAGTCGATTAATCCCCTTTTTGGAGCCTAGACGACCCCCGACAAGCACCGAGCAGTCCAAGGCAGTCTCGCTGACACTCTCTACGCGCAAGCGAATGCGCCCATCGTCGAGGAGCACGATATCACCGCAGCCCAGTGAATCGAGCAAAGGAAGATAGCTGAAGCCGACCCCTCGGCCATCACCTTCTTCATCGGCACACATACTGTCAAGGCGGAAGCTATCACCGACCCGAAGCTCGACGGCGCCCTCACGGAAACTGCTGATTCGAATTTTGGGCCCTTGAAGATCGGCGAGAATGCCAACGTAGCGCCCGTGGTTTGCCGCTTGCGTGCGAACAATACGAGCAACCTGTGCGTGTTCTTCGATCGAGCCATGGCTAAAGTTGAGACGAAAGACATCGACACCCGCTTTGACAAGCTGGCCTATCGTGTTGTCGTCGCGACTCGCCGGACCAATAGTCGCGACGATCTTTGTCCTGCGGTTTATTCGCATCGGTGCTGCCTAGTTCGCCGCCAGGCCGAGGAGAACCTTCCTGCGGTTGGCCGGTAGCTTTTGCACTACAAGCGCGTAAGAGTTGTCGATCATTCTCTCGAGCTCAGAATCCGGTATTGAGCCATTTAGCTCTATGGTGTTCCAGTGGCGCTTGTTCATGTGATACCCAGGCTTTACCGCAGAGAAGATATCTCTGAGCATCAGTGCTTCGTCCGGATCGCACTTGAGATTCATTCGGCCTTCATCGTGATCGAAAGCAAGCGTTGCAAACATTTTCTTGTCTACTTCCATGACCGCCACTTCTGGTGCAAAGGGAAAATCCTCAATCGCTTCCGGTTTTGACAGAAGATACTCTCTGGCGCGGTTGTAGTTCATTGCCGCTTACGCTGCAAAAAGGCAATTGTCTGATCGGGAAAATCCGTGAATACGCCGTCAACACCAATTCTATCGAACAGCACCTGATGTAACTCTTGAAAATCTTTGAGGCCCGGCGGCAGTTGATCTGCCCGTAAGGTGAATGGATGGACGAGCAAACCATGTTCGTGGGCGCGCCGCGCGAGATCGCTGAGGCGATAGCCCCCCGTGGATTCTCTACCGAGGTACAGCTGCATTACCCAGGGCCCAATTCCCTGCGCATATTCTGCGACCGCCGCGAGGCCTTCTTCGCTGCGCATCGCAGTAAAGTCCACTTCCCCGTCCTCTGCCCAGTCGTTTTCACCAATTAGTTGAATAAGAGGCAGCTGCGTGCCCAAGCCACTTCTTAGGTAGCGAAGCGCATCCGGTTCGAAACTCTGAAGGTAGACGGCGTCACTCCTGTCGGCCCAACCGGTCGCGTCTAAGACCTCTAAGACAGTCGCAGCCAGGTCTTGGCCCTCTGCTTTGTGAAAGGCAAAACCCTTTAGCTCTATGTACAAACCGGCCTTGTGGTCACGGGTGCGATTCAAGCCGTCAATGAGCTGGATTTCCTCCAACAAAGTCGGAACCTGAGACAAC
>JBCCQO010000219.1:0-6049 GCA_039024595.1 Pseudomonadota bacterium
CGAAGCTCCTCGATCACGCGGGTTACTCCTTGCTCAATGCGCGATTTGTCCCCTGCGAAGGACAAGCGTAAGCACTCCTGTTGGTGACGCCAAGGTTCCGCTAGCCCCATGAAGAAACCATTACCGGGGAGCACAATCACACCACGCTGTTTCAAACGACCGTAGAGCTCAGCGCTGTCAATCGGCAGGTCCTTGCACCACAACCACAAAAAGAAACCGCCCTCGGATTCATGGGCGTATAAGGGAAGAGAGCCACGCTCACGAGCCAGCGTGCTTAGCGCGATGCTTCGTCGCTCCGAGTAGAAAGGAAGCAGCGACTCGCGACACAGTTCGTCCAGCGTACCGTCGATCAAACAACCGCGAAGCAGCTGTGGCCCCACGGTGCTTGAGGCGAGGTTGATGACCGTGTTGGCTCGATTAAACCCTGCGATCAAGTCTTCTCTGGCGATGACGATTCCGGTTCGAAGGCCGGGCAAACCAAGCTTGGAAAGACTGAGGGTCAGCACCGTGTTGTGATTCCAAAACGCCTGCGCTCCACCATAAACGAGCCCCGGAAAAGGCAAACCATAGGCTGCATCCAGAATCAGCGGAACTCCAGCGCTCTCGCATCGAGTCGAGAGCTGCTCAAGCTCCGTATCCGCCAACATACCTCCGGTCGGATTACTGGGCCGAGAAACGCATACCGCTCCGGTATTATCACCGATCTTGAGTTGCTCAAAAGCGATCGAGTACCGAAAACGATCATCGCTAAGCATTTCAATGTTGGGCCGTTCCGCGCGGAAGAAATCACTCTGCAGACCGACATCCCGATAGCCGACATACTCGGGCGCAAAGGGAAGCTGTATATGCCTGAAACAGTCGGGGGAACCAGACCGAGCGTTCCCACTTCGCCCGGGCCCCGCCAGAAGATTAAATAGAATAAAAAAAGCCGACTGGGAGCCATTACTAAGCGCAATGTTCGACGCCTTAACTTCCCAACCGAGTGTTTTGTTTAGATACGACGCAAGCTCTTCACGAAAGCTGCGATCTCCATTCGGCGATTGGTAAAGACCGAGCAACTCGTGGCGGCACTGTGCGTCGGAAAGCAATCCATCCATTAACCGACGAAAAAGCTGCTCCGCCGCATCGACCCGACCGGGATTTCCACCTCCCATGAACAGCAAGCTGGGATCATCTGCAAGCGCCGCTGACAGATCCTCCATCAACTCGCTGATGCCACTGGGAGCGGCAAATTTCTCCCCGAAATGAGATAGCTGCATACGAATCCTAGAACCTAGTAGTGCGGCGGGGGTTCATCGGCAGGTGCCGCGAGCGGCGCGGCGGACTCTTTTAGCCTTTTTAACTCCTCTCCAAGCAAGCTGACCTGCTCCTTTAGAATGAGTATGTCTGCTTGCTGGCGAGCCAAGGCTTCGTCGAGCGCACGAACCGAATCCCCTTGGAAAGCAAGCTCTGCCTGTAGCTCGTTCAATCCGTCGCCCTGATTCTCTTTTGCCATATCAGAAAACATCCTGAGGTAAGACGCTGGTATTTGAACAACTCAGGAAGCCAAAGATCAGCTCATAGCCGCTCAACAATCTTGCCCCAAATTATAGAAAGCGGCGTACCCTACACCGGCTAAGCCCGGGTGAGCAATTCAATGAAACGACAAAAAGCAAAGAGATCCTCTCTTGTCTATAGCACCGATAAGGGTCGGATCTGCCCAGATTGCGGAGTGGTGAGAGCTGACTGTCGATGCAAGCTTCTCAAAGTCGCGCCGACCAATAGCGGCGACAGCATCGTTAGACTCCGTCGAGAAACCAAAGGTCGTGGGGGCAAGGCGGTAACGGTCATCACCGGCCTACCCGGTGATGGGGAGGAGCTACGTCGGTTAGCGAAGCTAATGAAGCAAAGGTGTGGAGTTGGTGGCGCGGTAAAAGGGGCGGATATTGAAATCCAAGGTGATCAGCGGGCGATTTTAAAGGGCTTTCTAGAGCAACAAGGCTTCACAACAAAACTGGCTGGCGGGTGAATGAGCAAATTTGATTATATTTTGATCATATCGGTCATTTTTTGATCTTTATTGTTGTTTTAATCACCCGATTAAAACGGGTTTTTACTAAAGTTAGCCCTCATTTCAATATTCTCTGTAAATAATAGTCGCTAAGTTACTATTTTTACTTGCTTTATCTCTTTCTTGTGATAACAATGAACCCCTGAGAGCGGTCACACTGACCGAACCAGCCGTTGGGACTGACCCCCACAGGGAACGGGTATTACAGAGATGTACATCACCGCGGAACACCTGAGAGACCAAGTTATTCGACCCACGCTGGAGTATTTGGGGGTCTGGTCGGAAGAAACGGAACGCGAATTACTGGCCGGTGCCCTGCGGCGATCTGAAGCCAGCTTCGGTTTGCGTCGATCTACCGGTCTCGGGCTTTACCGGATAACGTCCGCCCAACACCGTGATCTTTGGGATCGCTATCTAGCCTTTCGTCCAGACGTCGCTTCTAAGGTACGCGGACTGGCAAGCCAACGAGCTTTCTTAACGAATCCAGACAGCGAGCTCCAGACTAACCTGAGCTATTGCACCGCCATCGCTTGGGTTATGCGTCAACGCGAATCCGCTAACACGGATTGGGAACAGGCTCATCGTGTGCGGCCGCTACGAACAGCCAGTCAAGCTGCCCACGCCTAAGCTATAAACGCTCGTGAGCGCTAGCCGCTAAAAACAAGCCTCTCTCTGCTCAAACTTCTGACTGCGCTAACTTCTGACTGCGCTAACTTCTGACTGCGCTAACTTCTGACAGCGCTAACTTCTCCCCGCGCCAACTTCCCCCCGCGAGCATACGGTTAGCCGTTCATAAAAAAGACCTTTGGATTAGATAAAAGATGCTAGGTTCTAGCGGATTGACGCCTGTCATGCTTGAACCCGCCGCTCACGGCTCTCTTCCTCAGCAAACGGATCTTCAACTTGCCCGACCTGTGACCGCTCCCAGCGGTGCACATCCTCTGGTCGGTCAACGTCGTAGCGCTGTTCAAGTAAACGATAAGAGTGACCGCGTAGATCCAAGCATCGCCGTACCCCGGCTAGAGCCCTTGAGCCACCCCATTCGATACCGCTGAAAGATGAGGCGATCGCCTGCGAGCAATCGTCCAGCAGCCTGCTAATAGCTGCGGGGCGAGCACAACCAATCAGTACAAAACCACCATCCTCAGCAGGCCCGAGAACGAACTCGTGTTGCTCCAACGCTTCGAAGGCCTGCTCGAGATAGGGGGTATCTAGGTCTGGACAATCACTACCCACCAACACGACCTGATCCGCCCGCCTCAAGCCATCCGCTAGGGCGTGCAGCATGCGCTCGCCAAGATCGCCGCCGTGTTGAAGCTTTGGGCCTCGCATGCCCATGGCGATGATTTCGGCGCAGGTGCTACAGTCCCCTAGCTCATCGAGCCAGAGTTCAGCCGGAATCGATGTCTCGACCAGTCGACGCGCGGTGGAAAGCATCAATTGCTTGTGAATGTTATAGGCACCCTGCGCAGACAGAGCTGGCTGTAAACGAGTTTTGACTCGCCCGACACGCGGTAGCCGCGCAAACTGCTGTAGTAAAAGACGCCTGCTCACAGGCTAGCCCGCCCACAGGTAAGTGGCCCGATTGAGTCGTGATCTTTGCGCTTGCTTTTAATCAAAGTCTCTTCCGCCTTTCCCAATGCGTCGCCTTCCTCAACTCTTGTCTGCTTTTTCCGCATCCGAAACCGTATTCTTAGAGCTTCCGGAAAAACCACTCCCGTAATAAACCTCCCAAAGGCGCCCCGGTGAGACACCAAGCCAATAGGCTAGACGCAAAGACCACATTTCGAGAATCGTTCGCAGCGCACCTCGCTGATCCCAACGGCGACCGCTGCTGACAACCATAAGTGGAAGTACTGCCGGCTTAGCCAGGGTTCTGAGACGTTTACAGATCTCGATGTCTTCCATGAGTGGGACCGTCGCAAAACCATTGTTCCGTTGAAAAAATTCTCGCTCGATCAGCAGCATCTGATCACCGGTAGCTACGCTGGTCAGTTTCGAGCGCTTGTTCATAAACCACGCCACCATCGGTAGCAGACGAGATACTCCGCTCAACTGAACGCGACAAAATCCCCAGGGATTGGTCTGCAAAGAAACAGCGCTGGCAAGTTGCGCGCCATCAAACTGGGGAATCGTGTCAGCGTGCAGGAAGCAAAGCCACTCTCTAGACGCTTTCGACGCCCCTAAGTTCATTTGTTTTGCGCGACCTCGCTCGCTGCTGAGCACAAAGTCGCTGTGCGCGAGCGCGATGGTTGCGCTGCGATCCGTGCTCCCCCCGTCGACGACGATCAGTTCGCTGTCTGGAAAGCGTCTGCGAAGCTCGACCAGCGCAGTGACCAAACCGGACTCTTCGTTCAGTACCGGGAGAACAAAACTAAACAAAATTCGCTAGTGCCGCGCGGCTTGCTCGTTGGAGGTGAGAAGCTGCGCGTCTTGTCCAAGCCGATGGTCAAAAATTACCGCATAGGCAAGCACGGCTTTGACGTAGTCACGAGTCTCTCGAAAGGGAATGGTTTCGATCCACTGATCCAAGGGCAGGTTCTTGCCGAGCCAGTTCTTTACTCGGTTCGGTCCTGCGTTGTATGCCGCTAAAGCCACGGGTCTACTCCCGGAAAAATCATCCAGCAGTTGACGGTAATAAGCCGTCCCCAGCGCAATATTACGATCGATATCGTAGAGCTCCGAGGTACGAATTCGCGTGCCCTTAGAGCGCGCAACGGCGCGGCCGGTCGCCGGCATAAGCTGCATTAATCCCCGGGCCCCCGCAGAGGAACGGGCAGACGGGAAAAACGCACTCTCTCGCCGGGAGATAGCCATCACTTCGCTGAGCGGCAGATTCTCCGCCGCAGCGCCGCGCAAAAATTCGGGCTCGAACGCCAGAGGAAAGCGAAACGCCAGGACATCACGCAATCGGCTGCGGTTGGCAGCATCGATCGCGAAGCGAAACCAGCCCTGCTGCTCGGCGATGCTTGCCAAGCCGCGCTGCACCGCCTGATTCTCTCGCTGCAGTAAGAACACCCACTCCGAGTGAGCTAAGCGATTTTCGTCGAGCGCAAGTAACTCATCGATTCGAGCAAGAGACGCTTGTAAACCGTGCTCGCTCACAAAGACCGGTTGATCGATCTCCAGCGGCGCCGCGTCGTTAAAGCTATAGGGCATTCCGGTTTTGTCGGCACTCAAAAAACCGTAGTAACTGCGCTCTGAGGCGGCCGCGCTAAACTGCTGCAGGGCCGGTTCAGCCATCCCCAGCTCTTCCATCGACCGCGCATGCCAGTAGAGCCAGATACCTTCTTTTTGCTTTTCTGGCGATAAGTACCCGATAGTGCTGCTTACCGTTGGAAAGTCACTTTCCAGTAGCGCCCAGCGTAAACGCATCTCCGTGAGCTGATCATCGCGCCAGCTTGCGAGGTTTTTATCAAGCCAGGGTCGCACCGCGCCGTCGCGCTCGAGTAAGCCGCGAAACGCCACAGCCCGTGTCAGGCGCTGTTGTTGCGCTGTATCCAATAGATCAGCGGGCAGTGACTGAAACTCGCTCAAAGCTTTTGCTGGTTGGTAGCGCGACAAACGTTCAAGGCCCACTACCAGAAGTTGCGTTGCGCGATGACGATCGTTACCCGCGTCCGAGTCCGATCCTCCCTTGCTGCTGGTGAGGTCATATATGGACTTCGCGATGCTCAGCGTACGGTCCGGCCGCGCATAGGAGTTACGCAGCTTCGCAAGCGACGTCTGGATCTCCTTGCTGCCGAGTGAAGAAATGTAGCGAAGCAGGCTGCCTTGACGCGCTCCGTAGGCAAGTAAGGCTCGCTCCCAAATCAGCTCATCGTTGAGTCCACCGGCTTGGCGCCAAAGTTTGAACAGCGGATCGCAAGCATCATCGACAGAACGGCCAGATAACCACAGGTCTTCCGCGAGCTGCCAGGCTTGTTCGACGCTGCCCCGACCACGCTTAGCCCGCGCGAAGTAACAGCGGAGTTCTTCTCGCTTAGGCTCGCGCGCTCC
>JBCCQO010000220.1:0-6029 GCA_039024595.1 Pseudomonadota bacterium
AGATAGTGGCCGTTTGCCTTCTCCGTGAGCACTGCGTGCCCGCGTCGCGGGTTCGCTTTGGCTAGCGCATTTCCGAATACGCCGCTTACGCGACGAGACCACGCCGCCTCCGGGAGCACGTAAACCGCCGCTGCCTCATGCTCCCATTCAGGCGCGATAGCGTCGGCGCGAGCCATATCGTCTAGGTAACCGCTTTCAAGCCGATCAAAGCTCGTCTTTGCATCGGCGACAAAATCTTCAGGCCGCGGATAACACGACATCAGTTGATAGAGCTCACCAGGGTGAAAATGAAGGTCTTCTAAAGCTGCCCCATAGCCGTTGTAGTTTGCATAGGTGCCTAAACGCTTATAAAGATCTAGGGTTTTTGAGTCGAGATCTAAGGGGCGAGCAACGGCCTGTGCACTTGTGTCAAGGTTGTCGCCATAAGCGCCGACTACCGCCCAGGCCGCATAGGCACCTCCAAGGTGACCATTGACCAATATACTGGTGCACACATTGGCGTCGGTCTTGATCAACACGGTAAGCTTTTCGTGCTCCGGTACGTCGCCGGGGAAGTGATGATCACAGTAAAAGATCTCGCTGGCACCGTTCAACACGCGCTCGACTTCCTTACGATTTTTATCGAAGGAAATATCCAAAACGGTGACCTGACCCAAGCCCGCATCGGGGAGACGACTAACGAGCGACACATCTCGTTTTACACCGGTCACCAACTCTGCCTCCCGCGGCTCGGCTAGGCGGAGTTGAATCAACGCGCAAATTCCGTCCGCGTCACCATTGAAGACATCGTAATGTTTGGCCAAGAGATTGGATCCTTAGTGAAAATCTGGGTTGGGACTCGCGGATACTTTACCCAAAAATAAATGCTCGCCAGTCAGCCGATAAGTATGCGGTGCTTTTACCTTTTGGTCGAACCTACCTGGATGGATGTCATGAGGCTCGGAGCGAAGAGGCATGTGCTCGCAGAAGATCAAACGCTCGCCCTTCACGGCTAGTGCGGGCTTTGTTTTTTGTGCTCGAAGCACCGCTGTCAGGCAGTCCACCCCATTCTTCGGGCTGCGTTTCCAGCGATTGGGGGGAGGATTCAGAGTATGAGGGTAATCAGGTTCTCTCGACGGTAGATCCAGAGAATAGCCGCTGCACGTTTGCCCCATCCGAAGGCTCAACGACCGCAGCGCGGCGCTTGCCGCTTCTGCCCTGTTTCACCCAGAGGTAGTCATGACGAGTTTCGTGATTATCGAAACCGTGGACCGCATCACGAAGCACGCGCGTGATGGCCTGGCAATCCATCGAGTCGCAGCACTCTTGCAGCTCTGTAAGAGCCAGGTGAACCTGGTGATAGGACATACTCTCTTCTTCGGCGCGCATAATCATCGGATGGCCTGTGCCGCTCACGGAAGTGCCTAAAAGAAGCTCTTCATGGAGCTTTTCGCCGGGACGTAGACCAATAAAATCGATATCGACCGCATTCAGGCCGTCTCGACCGCTGCCTACCTCGTGACCGCTCAGGCGGATCATTCGTTTTGCAAGATCCACGATCTGAACGGGCTCGCCCATGTCCAAAACAAAAACATCACCACCAGTGCCCATCGCGCTCGCCTGAAGGACCAGATGAGCCGCTTCTTGAATACTCATGAAATAGCGGGACACTTCAGGGTGGGTAACCGTCACAGGGCCCCCTGACTCAATCTGCTCTCGAAACAACGGGACCACCGACCCGGAAGACCCGAGCACGTTGCCGAAGCGCACCATACAGAAGCGAGTGTTACTGTCCTCGCCTGCCAGCCCCTGCAGAATTAACTCCGCGAAGCGTTTGGTGGCACCCATGATGTTGGTGGGACGAACCGCTTTGTCTGTTGACACCAAGACAAAGGTCTCGACACCCGCAACTCTGGCGGCTTCCGCTGCGTGCCATGTGCCGAATACGTTGTTAACGACTCCTTCGGCAACATTGTGTTCCACCATAGGCACATGTTTGTAAGCGGCCGCGTGATAGACCGTTTCGACCGCGAAGGTGCGGTAGATAGTCTCCATACGTTGCCGATCTCGAACGGAACCGAGGAGGCAGTTTAAATCTACGTGTAATCTGATCGCGACGTCGCGAAGCTCGCGCTCGATCTGGTAAAGCGCGAATTCCGAGTTGTCGAGCAGCACCAGCTCTTTCGGTTTTGCATCTAAAATCTGTCGACAAAGCTCTGCACCGATCGAGCCGCCGGCGCCGGTCACCATCACCACCTTGTCGGTAATGCACTTCTCGATCAGCTCCGGATGCGGAGGAACCGGATCTCGGCCGAGCAAATCGTCGAGGTCGATATCTTGAATCTGGCTGACGACGGATGCCCCGGCTACCAGTTCGTTTATTTTGGGTACGGTACGAACATGTACCGGAAGACCAACCAAAGAATTGATAATTTCGCGGCGACGCTCCGGCATCGCCGATGGTATCGCGAGTAGAACTTGTGTGATCCCGTGCTCTTCTACCAAGCGTTCGAGATCGCGGGGGCGCACTACCTGCAACCCATTAATCACCGAATGTTGCGAGCGAGGATCGTCATCGATGAAGGCAACCACGCGATACTGATCACCGTGATGAAGTGCTGTGAGTAGTTGACGACCAGACTCGCCAGCACCGTAAATCAAAACGTTTTTTGTGCTGGAGCGAAGTCTCGCCTGATAGCTTGCTCTAATGGCGAGGCGCGTTCCGCCCACTGTGCACATCGTCAGCGCCCAGTACACATAAATCATTGAGCGTGGAACATCGGCCTGGGTAAAGAAAATCGCCGCTCCCATAACCAGGGTTGAATAGGTGACGGCTTGAATGATGGTCCAGATAGCCTGCTGGCCCATAAAGCGTATGACCGCACGGTACAGTCCCATGCGCAAAAAGATCACAGCGCTTGCACACAGTGTGAGTGTGGCTACGACAAACTCAACACCGCCGGGTGGCCGATTAAAATTATCTAAGGGATAGCCAAAGGCGATGGCCATTGAAAGCGAGACAAACACCATGTCTGCGCCCAGAACCATGGCTTGCTTTACATTGCGCGGGACCGCGATCAGGCGAGCAATTGAACTCGCTGCTGTTTCAAGTCCCGGACGCATTCGATTCACCAGATGCTTGGCTGGATTCATTCGTGCGTTCACTCCGCGCTGGTCATGCGCTTTTCGGCTTAGTGTGTTAGTGCCGTTATTTGTTCGTCCACTTTACTGCAAACGCCGCCACTTCGCTATGAGAAAGAGTTGCGGGAATAAAGTGGCGGGTGCCAACGTCCATGACGGCAGTAGTTCAAAGGCTGCGGCAACCGCGAGCGGAATCAGCCAGAAGAGGTGTAGAACAAGCAAGCCTAGGTCAACGCGCACTGTGTCCCATTGCCGGTTGCAGCGCTGATAAATGTGCTCGCTGTGGCCCTCGGTCAGCCTCTTACCCTCGAGCGCTCGCCGAAGCAGCGTAAAGCCAGTGTCAAGAATAAACGGACTCATCAGTACCATCCACGCAATTGCCAGCGTGGCATCTGAGTGGCCCGCCCAGAACCCCAGTACTCCCAACATAAGCCCCGCAGGCAAACTCCCCGCATCGCCCATAAACAGCTTAGCCGGCGGCCAGTTGTAGATGAGAAACCCAAGATAGCTGCCGGAAAGAGCGAGTGCTACGACGATTAACCCAGGCTCAGCAGACCTAAAATAGGCCAACACGGCCATCGTCAGCGACGTAACCGTACACTGCAGCGCTGCAATGCCATCAATGCCATCCATAAAGTTGTAGAGGTTGACCAACCAAGACAACGTTAATAAAGCCACGACAGCCAGAATTAGATCCCACGGAGACTGCATACGCAGAAAGGGAGAGAGCGCCAGCGCCGAGAGGATTAGGCAAGCACACAGACGCAGACTGACAGGCAAGGGCCTACGATCGTCGATCGAACCCAGTAAGCAAAACAATACAGCGGCACAGAAGGCACCGTAAGCGGCACCGAGGGCGATTTCTCCCTTCAGGGTGACAACTAAAATACACCCAGCAAATGCCAGACCAATGGCGATACCGCCCGAACTCGCTGTCACCTTTTCGTGAGCGCTTCGGTGGTTGGGGGTGTCCACCCAGGCTTTATAGCGGGCAACACGAAGATAGATCGCGGTTAGGAAGACGCTGAGTAGCAACGCCAACGTCAGTACTGCAAGGTAGCTCACTCGTGAATCCCCAAGGCGGACTCCAGGGTTGAGCGCGGGCTGAAACCGAGTTCTTCCAAACCGGTACTCTCGTACATCTCTTCACCAAATATTCGATCGAGGGTGCTGCCGGGGGGAAGACCTCGTAAACGCTCGTAGATCGTCGCGCACAGCCGCCATACGCTGTCAGGTATAGACGGCAGCAATGGCTCAAGCGTCATGGCGGAAGAAAACGCCCGATGAATACGTGCGGTACTGTACTTTTGCCCGTCAGTAACGGTGATCGGCTGGGAGGACCAAGCCGTTGTGTGGTGCAAGCTCAACAGCAGGCGCACCAAGTCTGAGCGCGCAACCATGCTTCGTCCCCCACGCTCTGGCGGCGCCGGTAAGCGCCAACGACACCAACGCTTTAGCATTGCTAAGTGCCCTGGTGCCTCGCTGTCATAGACCAAAGCTGGGCGCACTATAAACAGTTGCATAGCACTGGAAGCACACAGCTCCTTTAGCTGAACCTCAGCTCTGGCCTTACTAATGGCGTAGCTACTAATCGGGTTGTACGAGTGCTGCTTGGTAAAGCCTTTATGGGCGTTTTCGCTGGACTGCTGGCTGGACTGTTGTCTGGAGTGTTGCCTGAACACCTGGTCGAGTTTCTGCTTATGCTTCGCCTGGTCATCCACAAGCGTCGCTTTTACGCTACTGACAAACACGAACCTGCGTACACCGGCGTTGATCGCAGCAGAAGCGACTTTTAGGCTGCCCTCGACGTTGATACGCTCGTACAGATCGTCACTGGCCTGGGAATGCGCGATCCCCGCTAGGTGGTAGACCGTATCTACCTCTCCTGGAAATTCAGGCAGCTCACGGTCAAGTAGATCGCCATAGAGAGCCGCAGCATCGACAGCGACATCCTGTTTGCGCCGCATGAGCGATAGGTACTCTATGCGCCTACGAGCAAGCTCTGCACAAAGGGCACGACCCACGTATCCGCTGGCACCTGTCACGATGCATTTTGCCAAACGTTCAACTACTCCTGTCCCGGCTGCGCGATGGTGCCGGGACAGTCGTAAAAAAGAAAGGGGCTAGCCGCAGTACGGTACTCTCTAGCGGCTAGCTGTTTCGGAACATCAACCTTCAGATTTCACTGCAGAACCATGCTGTTGCGATTGCGCTCGACGGTCGCAGCGCCAATACCTGCAACCTCGCCAAGTTCTTCGAGCGACTCAAAGCGTCCGAACTGCTCACGGTATCTGACGATCGCCAACGCTTTACTGGGCCCAATGCCAAGAAGACCTTTAGCAAGTTCCTCCGCATCCGCTTCATTGATATTGACGATGAGCTCACTGGTCGATTCTTCAGCAGCCGTTTGCGCAGAAGCCGGCTGCGGAGGAAGGAATACCAACATGCAGGCGAGCGCTAAGATAGAGTAGCTGAACGAGCTTCGCCGATAACCGCTAATTTTGGTGAACAATCGACTAGAGTCACCAGGGCCAGACTGCCCTTTCGACCAATCAATGACGCGGCACCCAATCTTGATGCCAAGGTTGTTCATAGGATGATGACGAAAGATTTCGCTTAGATTGATAAAAGAGAGAAAGTTAAAGATCGATTGCACGGTAGGACCTCCTTGTCGTTCCGGTGCTGTAGGGTGGTTGTAACTGTTACTGTGTCTTTTCTGTTTTTCCTTGATTTTGCTGTGGTGTTGCTGTGTTGTTGCTGTGCTGTCGTTGTGATTGTGCTGAGCCCTAGCTTTTTCCTCCCCGTGTTGCTTCTGTGTCGTTTATCTGGAGCCGCGTTGGACCAATTCCGCCTTCTTTCTAGCGGAGCGGCGCACGTTATCATCCCGTAGCAATAGAGCGTGCTTTTTG
>JBCCQO010000221.1:0-6019 GCA_039024595.1 Pseudomonadota bacterium
CGCTTTTGCTCTTAGTCGCAGCGAGCGCGTGTACGCAGCAACAGATCTACGAAAAAGCGCAACAGGACCGGGCATTGGAGTGCCAAAAGTACCCAGACACCCGCTACGAAGAGTGCATGCGCACCGTTGAGCAGTCCTTTGATGAGTACCAGCAAGAGCTGGAAGCCGGATCCTCCAACGATCTAGTCCCAGACACCAGCAGAACAGTAGACAAGAAGACTTGAAACGAGGGAATAAGCACCCCAAGTCCCCACGCAAAGCGAGTGATTACAGACGTTGAAAATATCACCTTTTTTTTCCGCTGACGGTTTAGCCTGCTGCCTGGCGCGAATTTTTGGCTGCAGAAATAATCAAAACCTTGTTTGCCGAGAAGTAGCGAGTCTCCGCGTTGTGTGTGTGGCCTTCTTAGCAGTGTTACTGCTTGCCTGCGGTCAGACGGGGGCGCTGTACCAGCCTGACCAGGTGACACCGGCGAGTAATCCGCAAGACCCGTCTGACGCTAGTGAAGGCAAGGTTTCGTCTACTACCGGGCCTTCCGCAAACGGGGCAACCGTACCAACGAATGAGGCAGCCGTGGACAGCGAGCAGGACCATCCGGATGAGCTTTGAATTTCATAGCGGCCACCTCTACGCCGAAGAAGTTAGCTGCGCCCAGCTCGCGGACGAGTTCGGAACGCCTTGTTACGTATACTCCCGTGCGGCTTTAGAAAAAGCCTTTAGGGAGTACGAAACGGCGCTAGCCGACTGCGACCACCTTATATGCTACGCGGTCAAAGCGAATTCCAATCTTGCGGTCCTGGACGTCCTCGCGCGACAGGGTGCTGGTTTCGACATCGTATCCATCGGGGAACTGGAGCGCGTGATCGCTGCGGGGGGAGATCCGAGTAAGGTCGTTTTCTCGGGGGTAGTAAAACAGCATCGAGAGCTGGAGCAGGCTCTGCTAGCGGGTATCCGTTGTTTCAATATCGAGTCGGCTGCGGAACTCGACGCGCTGCAAGCGGTGGCGGCGGAACTCGGCCTTAAGGCGCCCATATCGGTCCGCGTGAACCCGGACGTCGATGCACAAACTCATCCCTATATTTCGACGGGACTCAAAGAGAACAAATTCGGCGTCGCTATTGAGACAACTCGCGAACTGCTGCGTCGAGCGAGCACCATGGAGAACATTTCGGTTGTCGGTTTGGATTGCCACATCGGCTCACAGCTTACGGACATGGCCCCGCTGTTAGAGGCCTTAGACCAGCTATTGAGTTTGATCGACGACTTGGCGACGGACGGTATCGCGATTCACCATTTAGACCTTGGGGGCGGCATTGGAGTGCGCTATCGCGATGAACGCCCGCCGGAAGTGAGCGACTACATTGCAGCGGTTCGAAAGCGCGTAGGTGAGCGCAACCTCACCTTGGTATTTGAGCCTGGAAGATCAATTGCCGCCGCGGCGGGAATTCTTCTCACAGAAGTTACCTATCTGAAAGAAAGTGCAGCGAAAAATTTTGCCCTAGTAGATGCGGCGATGAACGATTTTTTGCGCCCAGCGCTGTATCAAGCCTGGTTGAAGATAGAGGCGATAGCTCCAAGTAAGGCGGAAGCTCGAAGCTGGGACGTAGTGGGGCCGGTGTGCGAAACGGCGGATTTTCTCGGCAAAGAAAGAGCGCTCGCACTAGAGGCGGGCAGCCGCCTAGCTGTTTTTGATGCGGGCGCGTACGGGTTTGTGATGGCGTCTAACTACAATACGAGGCCGCGAGCGGCAGAAGTTATGGTCGACGGCGCGGGTTACCACCTTGTGCGCCAGCGTGAGACTATCTCAGACTTAATACGCGGCGAGCATCGACTACCTGACTGAGTGATCGGTAGAGCACACTGAAACATTAGCTATGGCTATCCAATTCACAAAAATGCACGGTGCGGGCAACGATTTCGTAATGCTCGATGCGGTTAGCCAACGAGTGAAGCTAAAGCCGCGGGACATTCAACGCATTGCCGATCGACGGCGAGGAATCGGCTGCGATCAGGTCTTGATCGCAGAAGCGCCGTCGAGGCCGGATGCGGATTTTATCTACCGAATCTTCAATGCGGACGGCACTGAATCTGGGCAATGCGGTAATGGGGCTCGTTGCTTCGCCCGCTTTGTACGACATCGCAAACTAACGCAGAAACGTAAGATGCTCGTCGAGACAAACACCGGTTTGATGGAACTGGTATTGCGAGACCATCACGAGGTTGAAGTAGCGCTTGGAGTGCCCGTGTTCGAACCAGCGGCGATTCCCTTCCAGCGCCCACAACGAGCTCCTTCCTACGAGCTTATCGTCGACGGCGAACAACTCACGATCGGCGCCTTGGCGATCGGCAACCCGCACGCCGTTGTGCGTGTGGATTCGGTGGCAGACGGCAGCTTGGAGCGTCTCGGCGCCAAAATAGAGTCCCACGCAGATTTTCCCGAACGGGTAAACGCGGGTTTCCTCGAGGTCGTCGACTCAAGCCTGGCGAAGCTTCGGGTGTTTGAAAGAGGCGTGGGGGAAACACTCGCATGCGGTTCCGGAGCATGCGCAGCGGTCGTCTACGGCAGGCTAATGGGCTGGTTCTCTAGTCGGGTGACAGTGGAGTTACCCGGCGGTAAGCTCATCGTGGACTGGCCTGGAGAAGGCAGTTCGGCGCTTTTACGCGGTCCAACAGCGATCAGCTTCGAAGGGTCGCTGCGCTTGTAAGCGCGCTGGAACGAAAATTAGAAAAAGCACCCGCGCTCGCCCCTAGCCACATGTCGATTCGGCTTCGGGTGCCGCGTGCTAGTAGAGAGCCGCGAGCTAGTAATGCGCCGCGAGAATAAAAAGTGCCGTGAGCTAGTAAAGTGCCGAGAGCTCGTAGAGGGCAGCGTGCTAATAACTGGAGGCCAGCATTGGACGAAGAAGATATACGCGATTTCCTAGTTGCTAACCCGGATTATTTCCTGGAGAACAAAGAGCTACTTGGACTGATCAACATTCCTCACAGCTCCGGCGCAGCAGTCTCTCTGGTCGAAAGGCAGGTTAGCGTATTGCGTGAACGTAACGTCGATCTGCGCCATAAGCTACGTGATCTTGGCGCTTCAGCGCGAGAAAATGAGCAGCTATTTGGCGATGTTCGTTCACTGGTTCTGGGACTGGTTCCCGAAGTAAGCCTAAGCGGTCTGCGGGCGTCTTTGCTGCGCGTGTTCCGCGAGCAGTTCGACCTGGAATATGCATCGCTGACGCTCTTTGAGGAACAGTTTTCGGGTTCTGACTCGGTCCAGCTCCGTCCGGAAAGTCAGATCAAAGGTCGCATGAGCGCGCTGCTCGGCACTCGCGGTGCCGGGTGTGGACCGCTGCGAGCCGAAGAATTTGATTTTCTTTTCCCTGGAGCAAAGTTAGTCGGCTCAGCCGCGGTGGCGCTGATCGAAGTCAACGGCAAAGGTTTAGGACTGCTAGCAGTCGGCAGCTCGGATGCAGGTCATTACGAAAGCTCAATGGGCACACTGTTTCTAGAATTTGCTGCCGAAGTCCTGGGATTGCTACTCATACGGGCGCAGAACGCCCCGGAAGCGGGTTAGGGCAAGCGAGCGGTCATGGCGCATTCGGTCCAAACACCACACTGGTATTCCGATGCCTCAAGCGAATTTCTTCACTATTTGCGAGCGGTAAGAAGGCTCTCACCACACACTATTAGTGCCTATCAAAGAGACCTAACCGATTTCGGCTCGCACCTCGCAACGTGGGGGCTTCGGGATTTCAAGCAGCTGGGTGAAGCGCATGTTCGCCAGTGGTTGGGTCGCGGGCGGCAAAAGGGACTGGCGGCGAGCAGCCTACAAAGGCGCCTATCAGCCTTACGGAGTTTTCTGCACTGGGTTGCCGATCAGCAAGGCACACAACACAACCCTGGACAGCTTGTGCGAGCGCCGAAGCGAAAGAGAAAGCTACCAAGGACGCTAGAGACTGACCAAGTCGACGCCTACCTCGCGCACGCTGGTAAAGGGCAAGCCGAGGGCTCGGAAGGCTCCCAGCTGGAACTGCGGGATATAGCAATGGCAGAGCTGTTTTACTCCTCGGGCTTACGACTCGCGGAGCTTCAGGCGTTGGAGCTTAACAGCGTCGATTTTGCACAGCGTTTGGTCACCGTGCTCGGCAAGGGGAGCAAAACTAGGACGGTGCCAATAGGCCGCAAAGCCATCGCGGCACTAAAGGCTTACTTAGACGTTCGTACAGACCTGGAAGAACAAACCGCCTTGTTTACATCAAAGCAGGGAAAGCGCATCAGTCAGCGCAGCATTCAGACCCGCCTGCAAAGGCTGGCTAAACAGAATGGTATCGGCCAGCACGTTCATCCGCACCTGCTTCGTCACTCCTTCGCGAGCCATCTTTTGGAGTCTAGCGGGGATCTACGTGCGGTACAGGAACTTCTTGGCCACTCCGACATATCCACTACCCAGATCTATACCCACCTGGATTATCAGCATTTAGCAAAAGTCTACGATGGCGCGCACCCACGAGCTCGTAAGCGCACTTCGGGCAATGAGAAATGACTATCAAGCTCGTCACCTTTGACTTAGACGAGACACTTTGGGCCGTGGAAGAACCTATTCGTCGGGCAGACAAAGCGCAGTGGGCATGGCTCAAGCAACACCGGGAGCGATCCTTAGCGCTACAAGATCCCGCCACGCTGAATGAGATCCGTAAGGAAGTGTGGAGTGAACATGCACACGAATCCCATGATGTATCTCTGATGCGCCGCTTGTTTTTGGGAGCCTTACTACGACGAGCAGGCTATAGCGGCGAAGAGGCAGAAGAAGGTGCGGTCGAAGCCTTCCGCGTCTTCCTCAAAGAGCGCCAACAGGTTCAGCTGTTTGACGGAGTCCTAGATTCACTTAGGGCCCTCAGTCAGAACTTTCGCTTAGCCGCGCTTACAAACGGAAATGCAGACATATTTAAGACTGAGGCCGCTGCTCTGTTTGAATTCGCTCTTCGAGCGGAAGAAGTGGGCGCAAAAAAACCAGACCCTGCGATCTTCCATGCCGCACTCGAGCGATCGCAGCTCTCACCTCAGGAAGTGATGCACGTAGGGGATCACCCCCGAGATGATGTGCACGGAGCGCAAGCGGTCGGTATTGCCGCGATTTGGATAAATCCGGGTAATAACTCCTGGGCTGAAGGGCCGGCGCCCGCCGCGACAGTCACAAGTGTTTGCGAGTTGCCGGAGCTACTCAGAACCTCACAAGCGGCGTCCTAGTGGCTACTTGCCAACGTAGCGGGCCCTAGGCCGTATTAAGCGAGCGTTTGGCTCAAATTCAAGTGCGTGTGCTAAGTAACCGTACACCCGCGCCATTGCGAACATCGCGGTAAAAAATTCTCCGGGCAAACCCAGCGCGTGAAATACCGCACCTTTGTAAAACTCGACGTTAGCATGTAGCTCGCGCTCAGGCTTACTTAGCCTTTGTTGGCAACTTTTTTCGATTGCGACCAAGGTTGCAAATAAACGAGCCGTCTCCGTGCTCTTCGCACAAAGTGCTTGTGCCATCGGCTTTAAGAGCTTAGCCCTAGGATCGAGGGTTTGATATTCACGATGGCCGATCCCCATAATCCGCCCCCCCGAACTGAGCACTTTGGCAACCGCACCATCAGCAGCATCTGGGTCGGCGACTTCCTCAGCAAAAGCCAGCGCGGCTTCATCCGCTCCCCCGTGCAAGGTTCCAAACAAGGTACCAATCGATGCAGAAATGCTGGACTGAAGCGGTGCTTGGGCACCTAAAGCAACTCTACCGGCAAAGGTCCCAGCGTTATAACTGTGCTCCATTTGCAAAATCTGCGTTTGCGACAGCGTGTCCACGGCCACCGAATCTGGCTCAGTCTCATTCAAGCACTCTAAGAAAGCGACCAGAGGGTCTAAGCTTCGACTCTTCAAAGGCCATGAGAGGCCCAGCTTCTTCCTTCGCCAGGACGCGATGAGCGTCGGAAGTCGTGCTGCGATGACCAAACCTTCTAGTGCCGTCGAGCCTCCAAAGGGAAGAGTTAGC
>JBCCQO010000222.1:0-6006 GCA_039024595.1 Pseudomonadota bacterium
ATCCGGCGAATCCAGTTGCAGTATGAACCCAGCAGCGACGATCCCTTCATACTCGATGCGCATGGCCTCCGCCAGCGCCTCCAAATAGGCCTCGT
Organism: Pseudomonadota bacterium; assembly: GCA_039024595.1. Lineage (GTDB taxonomy): Bacteria > Pseudomonadota > Gammaproteobacteria > Pseudomonadales > Halieaceae > Congregibacter. Next base: position 96 of record JBCCQO010000222.1, read on the forward strand.
GACTGGGGTAATGCTTATTCGGTTGAAAGAGCGCAATTACCCCTGGCGACGCCGAATTCATGAAGCCCTCGGTCGGGCCGTGCGCGTCTACTGCTCTGCGAAAATTATCCAGATCCTCATTTAGCGGATCCAAGTCTTTAACTTCAATCGCGCCCACGCAACAAGGGCGACGATAGCTGGGAGTGCCTCCGCTGGAAGCCTGGCGCTGTAAAAATCCGGGAAATTCCTCAAGATCAGCGGGCGGGTTGCGATCGCTGTCTCCTGCGAAACCGGTAATGCGGTCCTTAATGTAGGTCGCGTAGCTGATCTTACTCATCTCCCCGTCACTGACCACGTCTACGCCGGTGTCTACTTGACGGGCAACAACTTCATCAACCGCCGCCGAGATTGTCATGGCCAATGCTGCAGGATCGAACTCCTGTTCGTTCTCTTTTGCAAACACGCCGTCGCTAACCGCTTTGGAGCGCGGTAGGCTCCCAACGTGAGTGGTGAGAATACGTTCACTACTTGTGTGCATAGTTGTTGTTCTCCTTATGTGCTATGCAGCCAGAATTTAAGCTCCCGATTCACTACGGCGGGTTGCTCCATAGGCGAAAGGTGTCCGCAATCCGGTACTACAATCAATCGCGCTTTTTTTATCTGTCCTGCCATGTGCGCATGCAGCTCCACCGGACAAAGACTGTCTTCTTTGCCGCACAGCACGAGCGTCGAACAGTGGATACTCGCGAGGGTGTCAGCGCTGTCCTGTCGGTCTCGTAGCGCCAGCGACTGGGCCACAAAAGTCTCGACGCCAAGATCCAGCCCCATGGCCAAAACCTGATCCAGCAGTTCGCCGTTAGAACGATGTGCACTTGCCAGATAATTGGGCTTGAGCTCTTCTCGCAAAACCCGAGCCAGACCACCAGAGCGCACTTGCTCAATCTGTTGCTCACGCACAGCACGTCGCTCGGGAGCGTCAGCCCGATAGTTGGTATCTAGTAAGGCAAGACGAAGCACTCGCTCGGGTGCTTGACGCAGAATTTCAAACGCGACAATGCCACCCATCGATAAACCAGCGAGAGAAAAGTATCGAGGAAGTCTTGTTAACAGATCCTTTGCAATCGACGAGACTGACGCCGAATTCGCATAGCTGGGACAGAGCACCTGGACATAGCGTGCGAGCGAGTTCCTTTGGTGGGACCAGAGGCGCTGATCGCACATCATTCCCGGCAAGAGTACGAGCGGACTGGGACTGGCAGCTTGTTGCAACCGCGCTTACCGGCGAACCGTTTTGCCAGCACGGAGGACGCCGGAAAACATCCGCTTCTCAGGGGGTAGCCCGGGCTTATCGATGTGGTCCATCAGCATCGCTACGGCCGCGTCGGCCATTCGTTCGACAGGCTGCTGGACCGTGGTCAAATCAAAACTCGCCCACTGGGCAGCGCGCACCCCATCGAAGCCGACCACCGAGATTTCGTCAGGCACAGCAAAACCGCGATGAAATCGAAGTTCATCTAGGCAGCCGAAGGCCATCATGTCGTTGGCGCAGATGATCGCATCGACCATATTGGTCCGCTGATCGGCTATTTTTTGGATAGCCTTGCGCCCGGATTCATAACTGTAATCGCCATTGATCTCGACGATGTCCTGGACACCCAGCGCCTTCAAGCGGTCGATAGCACCCTGGGTTCTTTGCATACTCACCACGGAGTCGGCAGGTCCGCTTACAATCGCATAAGAGCTGTGGGTATTCGTCTCAACGAGCATGTTGACCAGGAACCGCTCCCCCTCAACCTGGTCGCAGCATACAGAGGAGACCGCAACGTCTTGGTAGGCGCGGTTATAGAATACCAAGGGGACATTTCGCTGTTCGAAGCGGGCGATTTGTTCAGCGGTTAGATGGGCCGCTGCCAGCACTCCGTCGACTTGGTACTGTGCTACCTGCTCTATAGTTCTTCCCACATCACTCTCGTGGTCGAGGGTGAACAAAAGAACATGGACCCCTCGCTCGGTAAAACGAGCGGACAATTCGCTGAGCACTTCGGGGTAAAAATTCAGATTCGAAACAATAACGGCCACCATGTTCGAGCGGCGCGTAATCAATCCGCGGGCGATCGCGTTCGGCTGATAACCAAGCTCTTCTACGGATCTCATTACCCGATCGCGCATGCGCTTTGACACGCTTGCTCCCGGTTTGAAGCAGCGCGATACGGCCGATTGGGAAACCCCCGCGTGGCGAGCTACATCGTAGGAAGTAACGTGCCTCTTGGTTGTTGCAAAGTGCTGCTTTCGGCTACTAACCGAACTGTCCGCCATAGCGTCTTACGCGAATGTCTGCCTGCTCTTTATGACCTGCAAAGCCTTCTACGGCACACAACCGAGAACAGTATTCTCCGACTAGTACCGATGCCTCTTCAGTCACCCTTTGGTAAGTACAGGTTTTGATGAACTTACCGACCCACAAGCCGCCAGTATATCTTGCTGCCTTTTTCGTTGGCAGCGTGTGATTCGTACCGATCACTTTGTCCCCGTAGGACACGTTGGTCTCCGGACCGAGGAACAGGGCACCGTAATTCGTCATGTTATCGAGGAAGTACTGCGGGTCGCGGGTCATAACCTGTACGTGTTCCGAAGCGAGTTCGTCCGCAACGGTCACCATTTCCTCGTAGCTGTCACAAAGAATTACCTGGCCGTAGTCTTTCCAAGCCGCACCGGCCACTTCAGCCGTCGCCAAGGTAAGCAATTGGCGATCGATTTCCGCCACCGTGGCATCAGCAAGGGCCCGCGAGTTTGTCAGCAAGATTGCAGGGGAGTTTGGTCCGTGCTCGGCTTGACCAAGCAAATCGGCAGCGCAGAGTTCACCATCCACCGTGTCATCGGCAATAACCAGCGTTTCCGTCGGACCGGCAAAAAGATCAATACCCACGCGACCGAACAGCTGGCGTTTTGCCTCTGCGACAAAGGCATTACCCGGGCCAACGATCATATCGACTGGAGCAATGGACTCGGTACCGATCGCCATCGCACCTACCGCTTGCACGCCACCTAAACAGTAAATTTCATCAGCGCCTGCAAGATCCATTGCGACGACGATCGCAGGGCTTGGCTTGCCGTTAAACGGTGGTGCGGCAGCAATAACGCGTTCGACTCCAGCAACCTTCGCCGTCACCACACTCATATGCGCTGATGCGACCAACGGATACTTCCCACCGGGCACGTAGCATCCGACACTGTTCATGGGAATATGCTTGTGCCCCAGCGTCACGCCCGGGAGTGTTTCTTGCTCTACATCTAGCATAGAGTCCCGCTGAATTTGCGCGAAATTGCGAACCTGCGCCTGGGCAAATCGAATGTCGTCGATAACCTGGTCGTCGAGCGCTGCATAGCAGGCGTCAATGTCTTCCTGCGTTAAACGAAACTGACTCGGATTCCAGTTATCGAAGCGCTGCGAGTATTCGCGGGCCGCTTCGTCACCGCGTGTTTCTAAATCCAGAAGAATGCCTTCGACAATTTCGCGCACTTTCGTATCGCGATCTTTTGCTTCTTCTGTTGAGATGCCCTCTTTGAGATAGATGGTGGCCATTCGTTATTGCCTCTTATCTGCCGCCGGGTGCAGCGATGCTAATGATTTTTGACTTCGAATGCAATTTTTGCGAGCTTAGCGAGGAAAAGCAAGGTGTTATCTTCTGGGATGCGCTAATCATACTGCGGGCTCACCGCGCTCAGTCGCTGTGCACCTGCGCCGCTACTCCCGCCAGACGAAGTCTTATAAAACAACCTTCGAGGATTGATAAAAGATGGGTGATTACTCTTCCTTAGATGGATTTAAGCTCGATGGAAAAATTGCCCTGGTGACCGGAGCAGGACGCGGCATCGGAAGAGCTTGTGCACTGCTGCTAGCGAACGCTGGAGCAAAGGTCATCGGTGTCGCCCGCACGAAGAGCGATTTGCAGGAAGTTGCAGCAGCTCATCCCGCTATCGAGACCTGGGAATTGGACGTGACCGGGGATGAAATCCTCGCGCAAATCGAGTCACTGGATCGCTTAGATGTTTTGGTCAACAACGCGGGCACCAATCGACCGCAGCCATTTTTGGATGTCGAGCTTGAGGCGCTGGATGAAATGCTGGCACTGAATCAGCGCAGTCTGTTTCGCACCGCTCAGGCAGCCGCTCGCGTGATGGTCAGGAACGGTTCGGGCTCGATTATCCACATCGGCTCCCAGATGGGTCATGTGGGCGCCGTAAAGCGAAGCGTGTACTGCATGACAAAGCACGGAGTCGAGGGACTGACAAAGGCAATGGCAGTCGAGCTCGCACCGATGGGTGTTCGCGTGAACGCGGTAGCGCCCACGTTTATTGAAACACCTCTGACGAGGCCGATGCTGGAAGATCCCGATTTTGCACGCGCGGTTCTAGCCAAGATCCCAATGGGTAAACTCGGAAACGTAGATGACGTCGCGAACGCCGTACTTTTTTTGGCGAGCGATGCCGCCAAGTTGATAACGGGCGATAGTCTCAAAGTAGATGGAGGCTGGACCGCCGTCTAACGCGATCGCTCGCTAGTGCCCGAATCGATACTGAAACACGAGGCTGAACTGGCTTTGCACGGCTCTTGCTGACTCCCCCAGCGTTTCTCTATTCTCTACATAGCTTCGATTCCACAGATACTCAGCACCCACCTCCCATTGCGAGCTGAGCTCTCGGCGCCAGGCGACGGTGAAAGCAGTGCCATCGCTGTCGTTGGGATCTTCTTCGAGGCGATCATCTTCATCCACTTCATTAGTCTCAATGCGAGCTGCTATGCGATTAGCACCAAAGCGATGGCTCAGCATGAGATAGGCGCTTTGAAAATCCGCGCCGACCAGTCCATCACCCATACAGGTTTGGCCGTAGAGAAGTTGACCCAGCAGCTCAGTATTCGATGCGAGCGGATGAGACACCGCTGCTGATAAGAATTGTGTGTCCCAGGCATAGAGGCGCTGCGAATTAATCGCTAGGGGGTCTGCGTTGTTATCGTAGAGATATACTCGGAAATCGGTGCCCCCCGCTTTTCGCAAGTGTGCACCCAAGTAAAAACCTGGGCGGCCGTCAACTTCGTGAAAAGGTTCGACCCAGGCTGGGCTATTGATGATCTCAGGATCGATCACCGCCGGGATCGGCGCGAACTGCAACCGATCGTGGTGCAAGCTCTGCCGATCATGAGTCGCGAAACCACGCCAGGCAAGCGCGCTCGCAATAGGGTCGTTACCCCAGTAAACGGCGCCATTTAGCTCCCAACTCCACGGACTGCGTCGCGCCCTCCCAGGACTAAAGACGGCAAATTCAGCACCCGCCGTTCGCAACTCTTCCCCAATCCAGCTATTTATCGCTGAGGGCGTGTAACTGTACGTGGATAGCCAGCCTACATCCGTATTTTCCTTCGACATGCGAGGGTAAAAGAATCCTGCTCTCGCCTTTAGGCGTACCGGATTCGGCGATAGCGGCTTCCAGGTCAAAAATGCCTGCGTGAAGCCAAGATGTAAATCGCCATCTGTGTAAGCATTCACCGTGGCTTCTGCGCTAAACGCCGAACTTAGATCTTGACTGATTCTTAACGCAGACTGCTGCAGGCGTACCCCATCTTCATCGTAGCGAAGCAAACCGGTTCCACTATTAATAAAGCTCTCCCGATCGCTGCCAACCCCGATTCCCGCCTGGGCGATTCCCTCAAGCTCAAGCGCAGAGCCAGTCGCAGCGTAAACGGTCCAAGTGATGAGGTGGATTAGGAAGAGAGACTTTGAACAGGGCCGCGACGCATGCAATTGGCGCTGGCGATAGCGGCACGGTTCGCTCTGAGAAAATCCAGAGATACCGCGGGCATGAATACCGATGGCGTTTAAATAGCGATAGAAGCTAGCCGGTGGCATTCGCAACTCTAGATTGATCCTGCTGC
>JBCCQO010000223.1:0-5988 GCA_039024595.1 Pseudomonadota bacterium
CCACAGTTCCCCTTGATGAGCTAAGACCTGCCGCAGAGCCGCTGCCTGATCAGCGCTACCCCGGAGGCAAAATGCTATCGAGTGGGAACCAAGCCCAGGGGCGCGCTGAAAGTCATTCCCTGTAAGCTCCCGGAAACCCGACGGACTTGTAGAAGTCCGCAGTCGAACCTGTCGTTGGGTCGCGGCCCAATGCCTATGCGCGGCGGTCATTGCTTGCTGCACTTTCGGCAAATTCAATTTTTTGAGGGGCTCATGGCTGACGACGCTGTGTAAGTGACCGTCCGGATTCAGCGCGTCGACTACGAGTCGATAGTCACCGTCTGCGCTGAGGACAGACCAGGTTGCTGCGTCTTGACCCCAAAAAAGCGCACCCTGGGTGGAGGACTTCGCACTAGAGTCATGGCTTAGCAGATCTCTACCGGTTAGCTCTCCCGGTATCGTTGCCCCAGCTATCTGAGCGAGCGTGGGTAAAAGATCCAAATAACTCGAAATATCTGTGCGGCTTTGATCCCCAGGAAGACCTGCCCCCTGCATGAACATCGGTACCCGTACACCACCTTCATAAAAGAAACCCTTGGCTCCCGGAAGCGGATCATTGCTTGCGGCGTGCCGGGCCGTCCCTCCGTTGTCACTGGCAAATACGATTAGCGTATTTTCGCGTTGGCCCGTATCTTCTAGCGTCGCGACAAGACGAGAGACCTGGCGATCCAATACCTCCAGCATTTGGCGATAACGCGCTTTGAGATCTTCGGAACCAACGGAGGATAGATCTTCAAAAAGTCCTTCCCGCTCTGGTGGTTCTAGCGGCTCATGGGGTGCGTAGGGCCAGAAGCTCATAAACCAAGGGGCCGGCTGCCTTGCTAATGACGCAAGAGTCTCTTCGGCGCGGGCAAGTAGCAGCTCCGATAAATGTCCCGAGTACTGCCTTCGCTCCTTATTGTCCTCCTGTAGCCAAGGGTTCCTATAGCTTGGACGGGCGAGCCTAGTTTCCTGTGCAGGTGTTTTTAGAAGGAACTGATTAAGAAAACCAAAAAAATGCTCGTATCCCTGCTGTAACGGCCAAGCACTTCTGTCGCGGAACCCCAGATGCCACTTGCCGATGTGAACAGTTCGATAGCCTGATTCAGCTAGTAACTCCGGTAATGTGGAAAGCTCTAGTGCAATACCATCGCCAGAAGGTCGGAACCCTAGCTGGGACGGAGGCCGCCCCGTTAGCAGTCCTGCGCGAGTCGCCGCGCAGCTGCTATCACTGTAAAAACGATCGAAACGGAGACCTTCGCTTGCTAATGCATCGATAGCGGGCGTAGCCGAGCGAAATTCGTCATTCAAGCCCCGGTTCGAAGGTGAGAATCCCACATCGTTGATACCCAGGTCATCGGCGAGGATAAACAGTATGTTCGGCCTGCCATGCGGTGGCTCCTCTTCCGCTATTGCCAGAGGAGAGCAAAGCGCCAGCAACAGGAAGAATGAAGCTATAGCAGCCGCTACAACAGGGCGCCCATCCATTCCCATACTGGCATCACTAGGGAGAGTTTTGGTGGGAGGCTTAAGGGGGGAACGAAGCAAAGGCTGAACAGAATGTAGCCACCGGGTTTGAAAGGAGCTATTTGATACGGCTGTCAAAACAGACCACATCGCGATTATAGTTCAGGCTTATTTGCCCTGACCGCCCTTGCTGGCTGCGTTCAGACCCTTCCCAGCTGAACCGGAACGAAACTTAGCGGCTTGTCGGCGCGCTTCCAGAAAATGGGCCGCGTGGACGTAAAACTGCCGAAGCCGTTTTTGCGCTTCCGGGTCTTTATCGAACAACATTTGGAGCAACGGCGATGTAGGTGCCTCGCCCCCGGCTTTTCGTAACACGCCAAGACCAAACCCATGCTTAAACTTGAACGTTGGGTCGTAGTCCCGCTCCAGCTCCTCAAAAAAACGCCAAGCCCCGTAGTCTCCAAGTCGGGCCATCACATCGTGAAAGAGCAGGATGCCACCGGGCTTTAGCTTGGGGAACCAGTTTTCAAAATCTTCCCTAACAGCCTCATAGGTATGCAGGCCATCAATGTGCAAGAGGTCGATTGAGTTTTCTTCGAAGTGGCCGAGCGCATCCGCAAACATCATTTTGAGAAGGTAAGCGCTGCCTCGGTAGTGCTCTCGGGCATGGGCCTGGACATCGCGAAAAATACTTTCGTCGTACGACTGGGTATGCGCGTCGCCCTCCCAGCAATCGACACCATAGACAACGCCATCGATGTCAAACTCCTGAAGTGCCTGACAGAAAGTAAAAAACGAGAGGCCATTGTAGACGCCGAGCTCAACCGTCAGGCTCGGCTGTAGTTCAGCGACGAGATCGTAAGCAAACGGTAGATGATCCACCCAGGTACTGAATACCATTCGTCGCGGCTCGAACTGCCGCAAGGACGGAGGCACATAGGGGATCATCAGGTGCGACCGGTCGACTTATTGCGACGCGGTGCCTGATTATCCGCTACCAGTCGCGGTCCACTTAGATCTCGCGGGGAACCCCGGCGGCTTAACAGCGCTCTCTCTGCGGAATACTCTAAGAAGGGCAACGTCGCGTCATGGAAACCACCAATATACACCGGATGAGTTTGAGGACTGGCGAACTCCTGGCCGCGCAACTCCGTGTACTGGGACTTGATCTGATCGATAAAAACATCTCGCGCGGCGGGCGGTTCACCACCGGTAGTCACGCCCCCGTGAAACTGGTGAAAGGTACCTTCGCCCGGCAAAACAACATGCTGCACGCCTGGGTGTTCGCAGGCACGGCGGTACAGGTCCAGATTTACCATACCGCCGCCGCGTAAGGTGAAACGCTCGTCCATGCCTTCGAGATCTCGCCAAACCTGTACAGGCATCGCCAAACAGTTGCTCTCACTGTTTGGAAGGAAAAACCCTCCGGCACAAGAACCACTCAAACAGGCAATCTCGAACAGCCGATAACCGTCTTCCTGCCAATCGACAGAGGCCAGCAGTCGTTGATCGACAGAGGCGTCATAACCTTTTGCTACGGCAGTCTGCTGCAGTTCGGAACCTATGTGATAACCAGGCACAGAGACCACCGGATTTTTTATCGACGACTGAGCGCGCAATATGCCGCGCACAATCCCCGGTGTTACTAAGCGCGCGCCATCGATCATGACCCCCAGCATCGTGCCACGAGCGAGCTTAGCCGCCTCATTCACCGCGAATACGGGTGTAGACGCGGTCTCATCACGCAGCACATAGCGGAAGTTGCCCGGCAATCCCTTCAGGAAGCCCGGATCGAGGAGTTCGGAGGAGCGGTTTTCGACAACGATGACCTCGTAGTCGCTGGCGCGACACCCGCGCTGATAACCAGGAAGGAGTGATCGAATCGTATTTGCCGCTTGCAATGGCATACGGTGGACAACCAATACCAAGCTGAGCTTGGGTTGCTTCGTCGTACGCAAGGCACTTTGCCAGAGTCTCTTTATTTTTTTCATAGTCGTTTGAAAATCGCGCGAATCTGAACCAGCTGCTCTTAGAGGCCTACAGCTCGTCGCTTAAGGCGCCAGTGTAATAGCTTCGTCCTGTATGGCAATGTAAAGCTTTTTGATTCTCGTTGTGAATTTCGAAGGGCGTCGTCAAAGAACGGGCTTCTCCCTACTGAACTTCCATTCAGATCCAATATACGGACCAGGTCTCCTACTACTTTCAGATACTGCGCTTCATCCACGTCGAAGTTAATTAGGGGAAAACGATAACGTTCTTGGAGCTCCAACAAACGAGCGTTGTAGATGGTCCACAAGCGAATTGCTTGCTCCCAGGGCATAGCACTTCGATGAGCGAGAGAGCTCGCCACCGCGTGAGGAGAGCGAAAGACACCGACAAACTCCAAATGGGGCACCGCCCGCAGCCAACCCTCAATAGTCAGTAGGCTGCGTGGGTCCTTAAATCCCGCACAGGCATGACCATTAAGCCCTGCTATCAGTTCACGTGCTCGAAGAACTTGATCATCTGACCAAGAACAGGTCTTTGGCGGTTGATCCCAGGATCCCTGGTTGGCCGCTAACACCTCATCATTGAGGTCGACGATGCTTTGCTTTTCTCGATTACCGCGACGGTTGTAGCGGTTCCAGGTGTGGACTTCACCGAGACCCAAGCCCGCCTGCTCTAGTGAGCCGGTTAGACAGCTCGTACCGCTGCGATGCATACCCACGACTGCCAATACGCGCGTCGGTAGCTTGCTGTCATCCTCCATCAGCAGCGGCATCACTAGCTTCCTGGCCCCAAGGAGCAACCCACGGCAACATGAGCAGTCCGGGTATGGCAAAGCAGGCGCAAAGGAGAAAAAAGCTCGACCAACCCAGGGCATCGGAAATAAAGCCCGTACTCGCGTTAACAAACGTGCGGGGCACGGTGGCGAGCGCCGTGAACAAGGCAAGCTGGGTCGCGGCAAAGGTAGGGTTAGTCTCCCTTGCCATAAAGGCAGTGAGTGCGGCAGTTCCAAGCCCTACCCCGAAGTATTCAAAGGCGATAACGCCGGCGAGTAACCAAAGATTGGGCGCCTGATTCGCTAGATAGGCAAAACCAAAAATTGATAGGATCTGCACGACGCCAAAAACCCACAGAGCCCGGTTGATACCCAAGCGGAGCATTACGATCCCGCCGAACAGTCCACCGATCAACACGGCCCAAAGTGCTGCTGTCTTCGCCACCAGGCCGATTTCCGTCATTGTGAAACCGAGCTCTAGGTAAAACGGCGTCGATAAGGCGGTTGCCATATTGTCACCGAGCTTGTAGAGCACCAAAAAGGCCAGCACGATTAAGAGGCTCCTCAGACCCTTTCGCTCGAGATACTCAATAAAGGGTTTCGAGAAAGTGTCTCGTATTCCTAGCGCACGCTCCAACTGCCGACGCGGCTCGTTTACAACAGTGGTCATAAGGACGCCGAGAAGCATAAACGACGCCGTGATCAGAAATACGAGGTTCCAGGGTAACCGATCTGCGAGAACCAGCGACAGGCTACCTGGCACCAGTGTGGATAAGCGGTAGGTGGCTACATGGATGCTGTTCCCTAACCCAAGCTCTGCGTCCGGTAATAGTTCCCGTCGATAGGCATCGATAGAAATATCCTGGCTCGCGCTAAAAAGCGCGACCGCAAAGGCGAAAACAGCAACAAGACTTAGGTTCTCACTTGGGTCCACTAATCCCATCGCTCCAATTGCAAGGATTAGGGCCACTTGAAAAATCAGCATCCACGAGCGACGTTTTCCCAACGGAAAGGGCACAAAGCGATCCATAAGCGGTGCCCAAAGAAACTTCCAGTTATAGGGCATTCCAACTAGGGCGAAGAGACCGATCGCCGCTAGAGAAACCCCAGATTCGCTGAGCCACGCGGGAACCAGATTCAGTAGTACATACAGTGGCATGCCTGACGCGAAGCCAGTGAAAACACAGATCAACATGCGCTTGGAAAAAATCTGCTGGGCAAGTGGAGCCTGCGAAGAAGCACGTTCGCTCATCTGAACTCCCCTCGAAGCAGGGCGGCCCGAGGTGTACTGCTCACACGATGACCCCGGCGTCGTCGCGCTCGGTGGTCTGTTGACGTCGTGAACGCAAGTCTAGCGCCTTGCGGTACAAAGCCACGTCATCCCCGTGATGGAGCTCGACCCGTGAACGAAAAGCGCCCGCATCGATATAGCGCTCAAAACGCTGTTCATCGCTGCGCTTGCGGTATTCATTGACGTTTTCCGCTGCGACCTGCGGTGGCGTGGTGCCAAGAAACAATTGGGAAAAGCTTTCGACATCCTCGCTGTAATATTCTGTGATCCCAATAAAATTGAAGCTTTCGAGTGAACAACCCCAGAGGAACTTGCTGTAAGTGTTCTGTAGTTCCGGCCCCAAGCAGAAGCGCTCCAAACTCCAGCGCTCTTCCACTACTCGTCTATGTAAACGACCCGCATCCATAGGGTTGTAGGTCCGTTTCCAGTAGTGGTAATGGGAAGCAAGGCG
>JBCCQO010000224.1:0-5980 GCA_039024595.1 Pseudomonadota bacterium
CAGCCAGAAAAATCGGTGACCGCCCTTTCCGCATCGGCGATGGAAGAGGTTTATCGAATCAACTGCGTACTGCCTCTGGTATGGCTAGCAAAGCTCGCACCCCGGCTGCGAACGTTGAAGGACTGCCGAATAGCGGTGCTAAGCGCACGGGTAGGTAGTATCACAGACAATGAATTGGGGGGCTGGTGGAGCTATCGAAGCTCTAAAGCGGCCCTTAATATGGCGCTCAAGTGTAGCGCCATCGAGTTTTCGCGGCGCGCCAAAGGTGTAAAGCTACTTGCCTATCATCCGGGCACGGTCGATACGGCCTTGTCCGCGCCCTTTCAACGGAATGTGGCAAGCAATAAGCTCTTCGATACGAATTTTGCGGCCGAGTCTCTGGATCGAGTGATGGATTCGCTAAGCCTTGATGGCAAGCTCAGTTTTCTTGATTGGCAGGGAAAACCGATACCTTGGTAGTCTCTAGGAAGGCAGAGCGCGGCTTTGGCGTTCATCTGCATTACCCTTATCAACCCTATTCGGACTTTTTTTAAATACAGGAGCATCCCCAAATGATGCATCGCGTGGTACTAAGCGTCGTTCTTCTCTTTGTCGGTGGCTGTGCTCAATTTGTTTCGGAGCGCGGTGTCGACGTTACCTGGGACGAGAGCACGGTTTCTCAATTTGAGCGAGGGGTGACGACACGCACGCAAGTTCTAGACACTCTTGGGCCACCATCGCAGGTGGTCGCGATGGGCGACGAATCGGTTCTCTACTATTTAAATGAGTCGTCTCGCGGACAGGGCCTGGTGACCTTCGTCTACAACCGCTTTGAACTCAACGCGGCCTATGATCGCGCGGTATTTATTTTTGGGTCCGATGGGGTATTGAACGAGTTTTCTACCTATATCGCACCGGACGAGTGAACGCTGGTGCTCTGGCGTAAAACAGTTCTGCTCGGTTCTCTCACGCTGCTTCTTAGCTGCAGTGGCTGCACCCAGTGGTATTACACCTTGGGGCAAGAGGTTGCGCTAAGAGATCCTGCGAGCTTAGAAGGGGAGTCGCTCGCAGCAGCACTTGCGGCGCTTGGACCGCCACTGCGCTTCGCCGCGAGCGACCAGGACCTGGTTATGGCGTGGGAGAGTTGGCGTATCGTCGAAAACTCTGTCGGCGCTAGCCTCGGGTTTGCAGGTGCCGATTTTTTGAACGTCGACTGGGGAAGCGCAAAAATCAGCGGTGACTTCTTAATTGTGACCTTTGATGAGAAAAAGAGGGTGAGCGCGATCGCACGAGTTCGTAGGGACGATTCCCTCGGATCTGGAGCAGCGATACAGCCAATCTATGGGTTCGTCGAGGTAACGAGCGTCGAAGACTTGCTTGAGCCATTACCGGCTCATGAATGGGGTGGTGCGCAACTGACTCGACTACCGGCGGCGCTCAACCTCTCCCAGCAGCCTGGTCTCGGGAATACGGGTGTTGAACAACGTGGCACACCCGCTGCGGTCGGTGCGCGTACACAGGCCTGGGAAGATTGAGCTCTGCGCGTGCTCAAATATCCACCAAAAAGTCTATAGAATGCACCCTCCTAAGACGCGCCGATCTTCCTACCGGTGGCGCGCTTCCAGCGGATGCTTGGTCGGGCTGCATGTGCCCTCACAAATAATAGTAAATCGAGCTATGGAGATTTATACATGGACTTGAATACGCTCCCAGCGTACTTGGATTACCGCGCCGACACTCATGGCGAAGAAGTTTGGCTGCGTGATCTGCGTGAAGAAGGCAGTGACGACTACACCTGGTCTGAAGCGCGACGGCAAGTGAAAACGGTAGCGGCGGCTCTGGAGTCACGCTTTGGACATGGAAAGAGCATGATTGTGCTTTCCAGAAACTGTCCCCACTGGTTCATGGCAGACCTGGCTATCATCTCCTCTGGCAACGTGACAGTTAGCATGTTCACGACTTTGCCTGCGTCGACCGCAGAATATATAGCGAACTTCTCTGAAGCACAGGCCATCTTCGTTGGGGACAGCCCCAACTGGCCTGCGGTTAAAGAAGTCCTGGCGGATAGCGTCACCGTTGTCGCACTTCCGGGAGTAGAGATCGACGGTGCTCACTTAAACTGGGAGCAGCTTTTAGAAGAAGGGGAGGAGCAGGAACTCGGCTATGTATCGTCGCCCGATGACATGATGTCCTTGGTATTCACCTCCGGGACAACGGGCCTCCCAAAGGGGGTGATGCAAACGCACGAATCGAACTTGATACCGATTACCCGGTTTTTGGAGAAGTTTAATCTGGGTATTACGCCGCGCTACTTCTCCTACCTTCCTTTATCGCATATCGCCGAGCGGCAAATCGTTGAGTTCTCATCCCTGGTTAACGGCGGGACTGTGCACTTCAATGAATCTCTCGAAACCCTGCTGCGGGATTTGCAGCGTACGCAGCCGCAGGTCTTTTTTGGTCCACCAAGAATCTGGGAGCAATTTCAGCAAGCCGTCATTACAAAGTTTGGTGGTCAAGAGGCCCTAGATGCGGCTTTGGCGGAGGACGCAGAGGGGATCGGAAAATTAGTCTTAGAGACAATGGGCCTTAGTGAACTGGTTTATTGCTTAACGGCAGCGGCTCCAACGCCGCCACCGCTGATCGCTTGGTGGGAGAAGATTGGCCTCCTGTTGATGGAAGGTTTTGGACAAACGGAGGCCATGGGGCTCATCGTGTCCACGGAAGATCAGCGCCGCGTGGGTTCCATCGGCAAACCGGTACCCGGTGTCGAAGTAAGAATTACCGATGAGGGCGAACTCATTATTCGCTCCGATGGTTGCACGCCTGGTTACTACAAGCAGCCGGATAAGACGGCGGAACTGATTCAGGATGGATGGCTCCACACCGGCGACAAAGCGCGAGTTGACGAGGATGGTTTCTATTACATCACCGGTCGAGTAAAGGACTACTTCAAGACAATTCAGGGTAAATTCGTTGCGCCACCACCTATTGAAGGACAGTTCGCTGAAAACCCCCACGTGGAACAGCAGTGTTTGATGGGCCGCGGTTTTTCGAAAACCGTGATGGTGGCCGTGCTTACCGAGGAGGCTCGGGTAAAAGATCGTGGTGAAGTAGAAGCATCGATCCTTGACACAATTGATGCGATCAACGAAGACGTTGAAAAACACGCCCGAATCGGCGCTGTTATTTTTAGTGAAGAGCCCTGGAGTATCGAAAACGAAGTAATGACGCCGACGCTCAAAATCCGACGGGAAAAAATAGACGAGCGCTTTGCAGAGCTAGGGGAAAAATTGGCCCGCAGCTCTGCCGAACAGGGCAAGGTTCTTTGCCAATGGGCCTAAACCACCGAGGCTAAACCGCCGAGCGTAAACCATCGAGCCCGAATCATCGAGCCTAGAGCGCTGAGCCCAGAATTGTCTGGCGGCGCTTAAGGTAGGGCGTGACAAACACCAATAAGCCCGACGAACCTAGGCTGGCCAGAAAGCCGAAAATGGTTGCCCAGAGCAGTATTGAGCGGGGGTTGAGCAGAGGGTTGAGCGGAGGGTTTAGTGCCTTGGGATCGGTCGGGTGCTATCGGGCTTGAGAGGTCAGCAGCAAATACAGCGGTAGTCACACTAGTCGTGACCCCGCTGCATTTTTGTACTGCTCGTACTCGATACTACTTAGGGTTAGCCAGCTATCGTTAACCAACAACCTTTAACCCGCCACCCTTACTAGGCACGAAATAGGCACGAATCGCCTAGCGCGAACGCTCGCCGCTAGCCGAGAAACTCCGCACGCGTTGCCGGCTCTTTGAAGGTTCCCCCAAGGGCGGTCGTCCGCGTGGTCGAGTTGCTATCCATCACACCGCGGGACTTCACACAGTGGTGCGTTGCATTGATGGTTACCGCAACGTCTTCTGTTCCGAGTAGAGTCTGGAGCGCAACTAAAATCTGCTGAGTCAGTCTTTCTTGAACTTGTGGTCGCTGGGCGAAGAATCGAACGACCCGATTGATCTTCGAAAGACCGATTACCTTGTCTCGCGGAATATAAGCAACGCGAGCGCTTCCATCGATAGTCACGAAGTGGTGCTCGCAGGTACTCATAACGTCGATATCGTCAACGAGTACCATCTCAGCGACGCTCATTTTGTTTTCGATGACGGTGATCTTCGGGAAGCGCTCGTAATCAAGGCCACAGAAAATTTCGTCAACGTACATCTTGGCGATGCGATGCGGCGTCTCTTGGAGCGAATCGTCGCGAAGATCTAAACCTAAAGCATCGACAATCGTGGTGAAGCTGTCACGAATGCGTTCATATTTTTCATCCCGATCGAGTCCGTTATCGATCAGAGGTGTTTCCAATCCATGCTCAATCAGCGCGTCACGCACCAATAAAGCCTCTTCGCTAATGAGGTGGGATTGGCTTAAAACCGCGTTTGCGAGCGCTTGATTCATCGTTTTTCTCCTCTTTGGACTCTAACTTACGGTTTGCCGAACTCCTTGGATCGGTGTCGCGTTCGACCTTGGATTTTTTGACAGGCTAGGAGGGCGGTGTAAGACTGGACTTGGTCCGACTAAGTTGTCGACGACATCGGGCGTCACGGGGAAACCAGAAATTTCATGGCTGAGGGCAAAACACTACGGGTAGGCATCATGGGCTTTGGCCAGACAGGCCGTCAGCTCTTTGATTTGCTTGAGAATCGACGTGGACTTGAGACCGTAGCGATCGCCGATCTTGGGCGGCCGGATATCCTTCACTATTTACTCCAGTCCGAGGTCGATCATCCAGAGCGATTCCAGCTCGACGGCAACTTTTTGGTCAGCCCGAGACAAAGAGCCCGCTTAATGTGTATCGATCGTCCGGTAGAAATGCCCTGGGACGTGTTTGACGTTGACGTGGTGCTTGAAGCAACCGGTGTTCATCGGAGTGAAAGCGCTTTGCGTGCTCATCTACAAGGGGGTGCACCGCGGGTGATCATTCGAACGCTCCCAAGCGATCTCATCGATCGCATTGTGATCCCAGACATCAATGGTGCGACGGTCGCGAGGGAGGACCGCATCATCTCCGCAGGCTCCCCGACCACCACAGCGTTGTGTCTACTTCTCCACGCGCTATCGGACGAATTCGTAATTGATTACGTCAATATGACATCGGTTCATGCTTATACCTCAGATCAGGCGCTGCACGACTATGCCGGTAGCGACTATCGGCGGAGCCGCTCAGCGCCCAAGAACATTATTCCTAACAGCCACGAAGCGAGCGCCTGGTTAACACACGTTCTTCCGAGTTTCGCCGATAGGGTGACCACCTCCGCACTCAACGTTCCGGTACAGGATGGCTGTCTTCTCGATACGACGCTTGTGTTCGCGCGTGATGACGTCAGCAGCGAGCAGGTCAACGAAGTCATGCGTGACGCCGCATTGCGTTCGCCCCATTCGCTCGCCTTCACAGCGGATCCGATCGTGTCCTCAGATGTACTAGGCTGCGAACAGTCCCTATTGTTCGATACGCGTGCGACATTGAAGGCGGGTGAGCACTTCATGAAAACGCTTGGGTGGTATGAAACCCGTGGCCATGCCGCTCGCATGCTAGACGTGGCGGAACTCTATGGTGCGCTCGATAGCGGGGGGCTGAGTTAAGTGGCGGCCCTACGAGTCGCCATTAACGGGTTTGGTCGAATCGGCCGCGCCGTATTTCGAATCCTTGAAGAAAGAGACGACATCGAGGTCGTTGCCGTCAATGATCTAGCCGATAATGAAGCTCTGCGTTACCTTCTTCAGTACGACACCGTCATGGGGCCCTTCGCTCACGATACGTCGATCGATGGAGAAGAGCTGCAAACGCCTAAGGGCAGCGTGCGCATGCTCAACAATCCTAGACCGGAAGAACTCCCCTGGAATGAGCTCGATGTAGACGCAGTCGTGGAATCGACCGGTGCATTTCGGCGTCGGGAGCAGTTGGAAGCGCACCTCAAAGCCGGAGCGAAGCGCGTGCTCCTGACCGTGCCGGCAAAAGACGA
>JBCCQO010000225.1:0-5975 GCA_039024595.1 Pseudomonadota bacterium
TGCGCCAGGTCTTCGGCCCCGAGCTTGTAGGCATCGCCGCTGAACAGGCTTTCGGAGATACGCACGGCGGCACTCAGGCCGTCTTCTCCGTGAACTAGCCGTGTCACTTCCTCAGCCAGAATCCGCTGAGCTTGCGGTCGACCACTCGCTTGCGCATCGGCCCGCTCAATCTCTGCGATCTCGGCAACCGATAAGAACGTGAAGTAGCGTAAGAATCGGTAGACGTCATCGTCCGCAACCGTGAGCCAGAATTGATAAAAGCTGTAGGGAGAGGTTCTGCTAGGGTCTAGCCAGACAGTGCCACTTTCGGTCTTCCCAAACTTTGTACCATCAGACTTTGTTATCAACGGCATGGTCAGTCCGAAGACCTGGCCACCATGAAGGCGCCGAGTTAGTTCGATGCCGCCCGTGATATTCCCCCATTGATCGGAGCCACCGATCTGCAGGCCACAACCGTATCGCTTGTAGAGCTCCGCGAAGTCGAACGACTGCAGAATCATGTAGGTAAACTCGGTGAAACTGATTCCGCTACCTTCGCGTTCAATACGTTGCTTGACCGATTCCTTTTGGATCATCGCGTTGATCGAGAAGTGCTTACCGACATCCCGCAAAAAGTCCAGAACATCGACGCCTTGAGTCCAATCAAGGTTATTTACAACCTGGGCAGACGCGTCTCCAGCATCAAAGTCGATAAACCGTGAAACCTGCTGCTTTATCCTCGACACCCACTCCACAACTACATCGGGGGTCTGTAACTGGCGCTCCTGTGCCTTGAAACTGGGATCGCCGATCAACCCGGTTGCCCCTCCCACCAACGCAATGGGACTGTGTCCCGCAAGTTGAAACCGCCTCAGCATCAGAAGTGGCACAAGAGAACCGATGTGCAAGCTATCCGCAGTCGGGTCAAAGCCGCAATAAAGTTTGCGAGACCCTCCATCCAACCAACCAGGTAGCTGCTCTTCACCAGCGAGCTGAAAAATCAGCTCTCGTTCATGCAGGTCAGTCAGCAGTTCGCTGCTCATCGCTCGATCTCTCTTCTTGCAGTTCTCTGCGTCGGTTGACGGTACCAGCCTTCACGCGCACAACTCCGCTGTTTAGGAATTTGCTAGAAGATGGCCGACTGGGCGGTGGACGATACCGAACCTTGCAGCGAACGCAAGGGTGGTTAATGGACCACTACCGTCAAACGAGTGCTTTTCTATATACTTCGCCGCGGTAAAGCAGGTCACGCTATGAGTTTGTTCGGTGAAAAACCAAGAGGTGCGACGCTAACATCGGGCCCTAGGGGCTCTAACGCAACGCTCCGTATCGAACGGCACCATGTTCTTATTGTTGGTGCGGTCTCGGTGTGCGTGGCCGTCTTTTCGCTTTTTACTCCCTCCAGCGAAGTCGCCGCGAATAAGCCGGTGCTTCCGCCCGAACCAAGCCAAGCAATAGCGCAGGAAGAGCTTCAGCCTGCAATCGAAGTCGCGGAAGCGACGGCTAGCGCGGATGCACTCACCGCCGAACCGGTACCAGCACCAAGTCAGCTATGGGAGGAATTCATCGTCCGCAGCGGCGACAACCTCTCCCTTTTGTTCAAGCGAGCAGGCTTTTCCGACCGAGACGTTTATCAGATTGTTAACACAGCTCCGCAAGGTAAGAGTCTCGAGCGTATCTTCCCTGGTCAAACCTTGTCGTTCTTACGGGATGAAAGGGGGGATCTAGCCGCGGTCAAACACGCGGTCGACGAACTGCATGCGGTCACGTACCGGCGCATGGATGGTGGCTTCTCCTCGCAAGCGGCTGTTCGCGAGCCGGAGATACGTCAAAGCTGGGCAGTAGCGGAAATCGATTCTTCGTTATTCCTTGCCGGACGCGCGGCGGGCATGTCTAGCAACTTGGTCATGGAAGTTGCCAACATCTTTGCAGGCGTAATCGATTTCGTTCTAGACCCACGCAAAGGAGACACGATGGAGATTCTTTTCGAAGAGCTCTATCTAGATGGCGAAAAATTTGAAGATGGAAAGGTGATAGCGGCTTCCTACACCAATCGCGGTGAGCGCTTTGATGCCTTCCGGTATACAGATAGCAATGGCATGACTAGCTACTACAACACAGACGGCGTCAGTATGCGCAAAGCGTTTCTCATGGCGCCCGTCGACTTCACGCGGATCAGTTCAAACTTCAACCCTCGACGTCTCCACCCCATTTATAAGACGCTACGACCACATAACGGTACAGACTACGCCGCACCGCGTGGCACTCCGGTGTTCGCGGCAGGAGATGGTCGTGTAACTGAGGCGGGCTATACCCGAGCGAATGGGAATTATGTGTTCATTCAGCATGGAGAGCGCTATGTCACAAAGTATCTGCACCTTAATAAGAAGAAAGTAAAAGCGGGGCAACGAGTAGTACAGAGCCAGGTCATTGGCACTGTAGGGGCGACCGGTGCGGCGACCGGGCCCCACCTTCATTACGAATTTTTAGTGGCAGGTGTGCACCGTAACCCGCGGACCATCCATAAGAGCCTGCCAAAGGCCAAGTCACTGCCAGAAGCAGAGCTTCCGCGCTTCAAGCTCGTAATCGCTGAAACGGCGGGGCAGCTTGCCCAACTGAGAGAAGATCGTACCCTCGCGGAAAGCGCACTCTCAAACGTGGGCGCACCCTGAAGAACCGCACCGATCGGGATACGCAAAAAGGCGATTTGTACATCGGCCTGATGTCGGGCACGAGCATTGATGGTATCGACGCCGCGCTCGTGGCCGTCGGTGAAGACTCTGTCAAACAGCTCGATCATCACAGTCAGGATTACCCGCAAAAGCTGAAGTCTGCCATTGCCAATATCGCGGCGGGCGCAAACGACTCGCTGCACGAATTAGCGACCGCCGATCGAGAAATCGGCGTCTGTTTCGCCGAGGCGGCGAACACGCTCCTCCGGAAAGCGAACCTCTCTGCAGACGACATCCGTGCCATTGGGAGCCATGGGCAGACAGTTCGACACCGACCGGAACTAACACCCTCTTCCCGCTACACGATTCAAATCGGTGACCCGGCAACGATCGCAGAACACACCGGGATCGACACGGTGGCAGACTTTCGACGCCAAGACCTTGTCGCTGGCGGCGAGGGTGCACCCCTTGCCCCTGCGTTTCATGGCTTTCAGTTTGCGGGTCAGGGTCGCCGCGTGATTGTGAACATCGGCGGAATCTCCAACGCGACACTGCTAGACGGATCGGTGGTAACAGCCGGGTTTGATTGCGGGCCGGGGAATACACTTCTGGATGCCTGGACCCGCGAGCACCTGGGCACCGAGTTCGATGAAAACGGTGCCTGGTCAGCGGAGAATGACGTCGACCGAGAGCTGCTTACCCGCCTCCAAAGCGACCCCTATTTTCAAAGAACCGGACCAAAGAGTACGGGGCCAGAACACTTCAACTTGCAGTGGCTGAACTCGCTCCTAACCGGCAACGAGATCGCGGGGGAAGTACAGGCAACGCTGGCGGAACTAACAGCAGGTGCCATCTGTGACGCCATTCTTTCGCAAAGCGAGCAACAGCCTGAAGACGTCTACATTTGCGGAGGCGGCGCACGCAATGTGGACTTGATGCGTCGCATGCACACAAAACTCGA
Organism: Pseudomonadota bacterium; assembly: GCA_039024595.1. Lineage (GTDB taxonomy): Bacteria > Pseudomonadota > Gammaproteobacteria > Pseudomonadales > Halieaceae > Congregibacter. The sequence goes on from JBCCQO010000225.1 coordinate 3,613, forward strand.
TGCGCATGACGTTCGCTTAGGTACGACAGACGATCTGGGACTAGCCGCAGAGTGGGTAGAAGCCTGCGCTTTTGCGTGGCTTGCGAGTCAACGGATCAACGGTCTTTCTGGAAACGTACCTAGTGTTACCGGAGCGAACGGGCCGCGGTTGCTTGGTGCGGTTTATGCGGCGCCTGTGTGAAGTAGTGAGTACTTTGTAGCTGCCCAACAGCGTTATCGCACCAGTTTCTCGCCTGGCACCCAGCGATCTTTACACTGAGAAGGACGCTCCACAACCACAAGTTGTAGTCGCGTTCGGATTGTTTACGATGAATCTAGAGCCCTCGAGCCCTTCGCTGTAATCCACTTCTGAACCTGCTAGGTAGGGAAAACTGAGAGGATCGACCAGCACGACCACGCCGTCGCGCTCGATGCGCGTGTCGTCATCGGCGATGTCTTCCTCGAAGGCAAAGCCGTACTGGAAACCGGAACAGCCGCCTCCAGTAATGAACACGCGCAACTTGAGCTCTGGATTTTCCTCTTCGGTCACCAGTTCTCGCACCTTGTCCGCAGCACGCTCAGAAAGCGTGATCGTTGTCGGATCAAAAGCAGTTGCTACTGTCATTGGTCACTGTCGCATACGTTTTTTTGGGGGGTCGCGCGCAACGCGCTCGCTCGCTACCGTGTTACTAATCTACTACAAGAAAAACTCCGTCGCCTAATGGCCAGTATAGCGATGGGTCCAAATACTCGCTACGCAACGCGCCTAAGGCAGTAGGGCGACACCGCCCAAGCCGAGCATCTCGTCGTGTCCAAGCATGATGTTCATGCATTGGACTGCCTGACCTGCTGCACCTTTCACCAAGTTATCTTCGACGACGGTCACTACGACGGTTCTTCGACCAGCGGGTACACTAACCGAAAGCTGACATTGGTTGAGACCACTCACGCTGCGAGTTTCTGGCAGTTGACCCTGCGCCAGCACATCTACACACGGTTCATCGGCATACGTCTGCTCAAAATGGGTCTGAAGATCCAAATTGCAAGCGTCATCGGTGAGCGCGGCGAACAAAGTCGCATGAATACCGCGACTCATGGGTGCGAGATGCGGCACAAACGTCACCTCGATCGGCTGGCCAGCGGCGACGCTCAAACCTTGCTCTATTTCCGGCAAATGGCGATGCCCTTGTACGCCGTAAGCACGAAAGTTCTCGCTGACTTCTCCGTAAAGGTTCGGCAACTTCGCCTGCCGACCTGCGCCACTCACCCCCGACACCGCACTCGCCGTCAGCGATTGCGGATCGATAAGTAGCGGAGCCAATAACGGCAGAAATCCGAGTTGCACTGCCGTTGGGTAACAGCCGGGACAGGCAATTAGCTGCGCATCGGTGATAGCGCTGCGATTCACCTCTGGGAGACCATAAACGGCTTGCTCGATGAGCTGTGGACTTACGTGAGAAACCCCGTACCACCGCTCCCAGAGGGCAACATCCTGAATTCGATAGTCTGCAGAGAGATCGATGACCTTCTGACCCCGGGCGATGAAAGTGGGTACATCGTGCATCGCGACCGCATGCGGTGTTGCAAAAAACACCACGTCGCAATCGGCAAGCACCGCCGCGTCGGGCTTAACAAAGCATAAGTCGGTGTGTCGAGACAGGTTCGGGAACAACTCGCTCAACGCTCGCCCATCATCACTGCGCGAGGTGACGGCGCATAGCTCGGCTTGCGGGTGACCCAGCAGCAGACGAATCAACTCGACACCTGTATATCCAGTACCGCCAACGATGCCGATCTTGACCATTGTTCCTCTCCCGATTTCCTGCGCCGAAGTATATCGTCCCCGCGCGACTACTGACCGAAGTTCGCTCTAGTTCGGTAAAATCCACGATTAAAACCTCGTCGAGACGGCTGACTCAACGGACCTGATAACATCGGGCATTTTCAAGGATCGCGACTTGTTCAAGCGGCTTCTCAACTACCGCCAGTCTTTAACACGCTATGAATCCGCCCTCGCCTATGCGGTCTTGGGAATTGCGGCCGGGTTACTGTCCGGTTCGGTTGTGATTCTATTTGAGCACGCGATTGATCGGGCGGCCCTTTTCTGGGGTGTGCAAGGCCGAGCCGATGATTTCGAGGCGCTGCCCTCGGGCTTTCGTTTCGCACTGCCGGTTGCTGGCGCGTTGGTGCTCGGAGTGGTGTTTTCCCTTCTACGAGAAGAGCACCGCGACTCTGGTATCGCACATGTAATTTCGCGTTTGTATGGCAGCTACGGCGCACTCCCCTGGCAGAACGCATTGGCTCAATTCGTCGGCGGGGTGATTGCTTTGGCGACGGGGCAGTCCGGTGGGAGAGAAGGGCCAGGCGTCCACCTAGGAAGCGCA
>JBCCQO010000226.1:0-5926 GCA_039024595.1 Pseudomonadota bacterium
AACCGCTGGTAAACAAGACGGGTAAAGACGGCTTCTTCGCGCGCGCCTCGCTCGCTAAGGCTGTACCGTCTAAAGCACCTGGCATAACGATATCGGTAAACAGCAGATCGATTTCAGCGTTCGAGTCGATCACTTCAAGCGCTTCTTTAGGGGACGCTACCGACACAATTTGATAGCCCAACTCCTCAAGCAGAGCGACCGCCATATCACGGACGTCGGTCTGATCCTCGACCAGCAGAATCGTCTGTCCCCTCGCAAAGGCTATGTCGGTAGAAGCAGGAGCGCTTGACGATATCGTCTCAAGTTCACCCGGATCCACTGGCAGGTACATGCGTACCTTCGTGCCGACACCGACCTCGCTAGCAACGCGTACGACGCCACCGGACTGCTTGATAAAGCCGTAGACCATACTCAGACCAAGACCGCTCCCCTGTCCAACCTCCTTGGTGGTATAGAACGGCTCAAACACCAGCGGCATTGCTTCCGGTGCGATACCGCTTCCGTCATCGCTAACCGCAATGACGACATAGGTTCCCGAGTGTGGCACGCCCAAGGTGTCAGACTCGTTGCCATCGAGCTCTGCTACAGCCGCTTCGATCGTAATGACCCCACTCTGCCCGATCGCATCGCGGGCATTAACCGAGAGATTGAGAAGCGCCGACTCAAGCTGAGAAGGATCGACCCTTACTTTCGGAAGATCCTCTGCGATTTGCACGTTCACTTGTATCTGCTCCGTTACGGTGCTCTGCAACAGCTCGGTCATATCGCGAAGCAAGGGAGTCGGGGCGATGACGACGGGGGCTAAGTGTTGACGCCGAGCGAATGCGAGTAGGCGTTTGTTTAACTCCGCGCCGCGGGCCGCGGCGGAAAGAGCCGCGTCAATTCGCTTCTCGAGCTTCGGGTCACCGCCAAGCTGCCTTTTAATCAGCTCTAAGTTACCCATGACTACACCGAGTATATTGTTGAAATCGTGGGCTAGACCGCCGGTCATTTGCCCTATCGACTCCATCTTTTGCGCTTGCAGAAAATTACGCTCAGTTTGCTTACGCTCGGTAATATCCGTCGTTACCGCAAGACCACTCTGATATTGGCCTTTTTCATTCAACTGCGGAACGATGTAGACCAGGACGTCGAGAATCTCTCCGGACTTTTTGACAAACTGGCCTTCTGTATCGAAAACAGCTTTGCTGGCAAGCAGTTTCGGTCCAACAGTCTTCCTGACCCGCTCCACCGACTCAGGCGTTAAAAAGTCCATCAGACTGCGGCCGATAACCTCGTCGCGGGTATAGCCGAGACTTTCCAGCCAGTAGTCGCTGACGCTCAGGAGCACACCGCGTTTGTCAAAAGACTGGAGCATCGCTGGCGTATCGTTGTAGAGACTGCGATAACGCTCTTCGCTCTCCCTAAGCGCGAGTTCCGCATTTTTTTGATCGGAAATATCATGCACCGATGCAAAGACAAATTTTTCGCCCGTGTCTTTGTCGATATAGGGAACCATGTCGGTTCTAGCCCACCCTTGAGCGCTGCCGAGCGGCTGGTAGCGATCAATCATGCCCAAGCGGGGCTCGCCGGATTGAATGACGGCAAGGTCGTCTTCGTGGTACTGCTTTGCCACCTCAGGGAGTAGCTCATAAACGCTGGCACCAGTAGCGTCCTCGACGCTCATGCCTATCGATTCGGCGGCAGCTTTGTTCAAGCGGATGATGTTGTTTTGATCGTCCTTAAGAAAAATCTTGACGGGAACATTTTCTAGGATCAGCTCCAGTTCTTTTTGGTATTGACGCCGTTCCGCCTCTGCTCGCTGCTGGCGAGCCTCCGCTTCCTTGCGCTGGGTAATATCGGTGATTACCGCCAGCAAACCGAGGAACTTACCTTCCGTGTCAAGCTCAGGAAGGGCAGACATCAACACGTCCATTTTTTCCCCGTCCCGCTTTACCGCTAACAACTCTACGTCGGATACGGATTCTCCGGCCCAAACTCGAGGACCGATTTTCTCCATTGAGTACTGATAGGAGTCGGCCGTCAGAAAAGCGCTGATGTGCGTCCCGATAACCTCGGCGCGTGTATATCCCATCACCTCAAGCCAGCGGTCGCTGGCAGTGACTAGGTGACCCTCTGAATCGTAGGACTGAAGCATTGCCGGCGCCTGACCGAAAAAGCGTCGGTAGCGCGCCTCGCTTTCTCTCAGTGCGTCTTCCACCGCTTTCTGCTCGGTGACATCGTGCATACTTGCCATCGCGCCGAGCTTCTCACCCGACGAGTCATAGAGCACCGTTGCATTCGCGAGTAGACGCCGAGGTTTTTGACCCTTTGCCAGAATCATCATCTCTTGCCGCTGCACGCGCTCACCTTGCAGGGCTCGAAAGAGTGGGACTCGATCCATGCTCATCAGGGTATTTCCGTCGGGCTCAAACAAATCATAGTGTTCGGCCCACTCAGACGGTGGAAGAGCTTCCTGATCAATGCCGTGAAAGCGCCTAGTCGCTGCGTTAAACAGAGTGAGTTCGCCGCTCGCGTCGCAGGCGACGATGCCATCCTCAATACTTTCTAAAACACCCTGAAGAAAAGCCGATTGGTTTTCGTAGGCCTCACGGGAGAGTTTCTCATCGGTGATCGGCACATTCTCTATGACGACACCGGCGATACGACCACGCTCATCTCGCCATGGGCGAAGACTGCGCCTAACGTAGCTCGGCCCGCCGTCGACGGAAGAAAGTTCATCCTCTTCAACAGTGATCGACTCACCCTCTAAACAGGCTCGATACTGGTCAAGCCAAGATGTGGGTAGTGAGACAACTTCGTCATGGCGTAGGCCAACCAGTTCCCGTTCGCCAAGCCGATACAACTCCCGCCAGCCCCGCGTTACATGTAGGTAGCGGAGATCGCCATCTAGCATAGCGACCGCTAGGTTGCAGTTTTTGAGAAACAGACTCAGCGGGGAGTCCGTGGTCAAAACAGGCGCGTCAGCGTTCACTAGACTCGCTCAAAGTCTGATCGGGCGTGGTAGAGATTCATCGCCAAGAAGGATATTAGTGAGTGGTAGCACGATCGGTGGAGGGCCTGTTATCCGGTTCCATCAGATCGCTACGCTTAATCAAAGCCATCAATAGGTGACGAAGTCGCATCGCTCAGCCTCTCTACTCAGCCTCTCTTTAAGGTTGCTTAATAAGGTTGCTTACTAATCCAGCTTGCTAACGTTTCTTACTACCGCTTCATCGCAACCTTTTCATCGCGAGAAACAAGTGTCCGAAGGACACTTTCGTTATTCTTATTAAATCGCGAAGTTAACGCATTAAATAACCTAAAACACTAACAATTTGCAGAATTTTACACTAAATGTGGAACAACCGATTCGCATTGAAAACACTTCCTATTCGTTTTTCCAATTGCTAATTGACTGTGGTCGATGACGGTGCACAGAGCAAACGAGTAGGAAGATTATGGTGGCTCACGCTACGATGTGATGAGTTGGTAAGCGATGAATCGCAGAGTGTTAGATCAAATGTGGGTAGCGTAAGGAGACTAGTCAATGGAACTTGGAATGGGAACGTTCGTTCTGTTAGCGCTGAGCCTGTTTGGGATCGTTACGGCGTTCCGGGCGGTCGCGATTGTGTCGCAAAGCGAAGAGTACGTAGTGGAGCGCTTTGGACGCTATACCAATACGTTGAAAGCAGGCGTGAACCTTTTGGTTCCCTACCTGGATCGAGTTGCGCACAAAGTGGTCATCCTTGAGCGCCAATTGGATCCTTTTCCGATTTCGGTGATCACCAAGGACAACGTCGAGATCGTTCTGGAGACGACAACGTTCTTTCGCATAACCGATGCGGCGAAGTCCGTGTACCGAATCAGCGATCTTCCGCTCGCCCTGCGTACCACGACAGAGAGTGTGATTCGAAGCGCTGCAGGCCGTTTGGAGTTGGACGAGGTGCAGAGCAGTCGCCAAAAAATGAATGAAGAAATCCTTTCAAGTCTGCGCGAAGCGGCAGAGATTTGGGGCGTAGAAATTACTCGCAGTGAAATTACCGACGTCCGAGTGGACGAGGCCACGAAAGACGCCCAGCGCCAACAACTGTTGGCGGAGCGACAGCGTCGGGCAACCGTCGCGACCGCCGAGGGTGAACGACAGCGAGTTCAGCTTGAAGCCGATGCGCAGCTCTATGAGGCGCAAAAAGAGGCTGAGGCAGTTCGAGTTACAGCGGATGCAGAAGCCTACGCGGTCATCAAAAATGCAGAAGCGCAGGCGCAGCAGACTAAACTGATTGCCGATGCGATAAACGCAGGCGGCGAGGCCGCGATAAACTACGATATCGTGAAGCGCCAAGTTGACGCCATCGGCACCCTGGGCGCAGCGGAAAACAGCAAGACGCTCGTGCTCCCTACAAACGTAACGGAAACGCTGGGCGCCCTCGCATCGCTTAAGGAGCTTACAAAGAGTGACACTTGAATTCTTAACCCGCTATGAAAGCTGGCTAATACTCGGCCTCATACTGATCGTTACCGATATGGTCTTAGGGCTGGAATTTTTTGTGCTGTCTTTCGGTGTTGGCGCACTGTTCGTTGGCGCAGGGCTTGCCGCCTTAAGCTCAGCCGATGTGAACGCAAGCTGGCAAATTGCACTCACTGTCTTCGCCGGCACATCTCTTGCGGTGTTACTTCCTTTACGCCGCTATCTCAATCGCAAACGGTCGGAAGGTGGTGGTCCAGACATCAACGACTACTGAAGCACATCCTGGAGGGTGCTAGAAGTGGAAAGTGCTAGAACTGGAAGCTTCTCTCGCTATTCGTTTACACCGACCATTTTGAAGTCTCCACGGAAAGGCAGAGCTTCTTCTTGACCGACCACTAGCGGGATATCGCTCAGTTGCCACAAAGGCTGCCAACAGCCGGTTTGCTGCAGAAATGCCTCCGCGCGGGTCTTTGCCTCCTCGGGCAAACTCTCAAACTTCTGACGCAACTGAGAAAGGCACCAGACTCGATACTGGGAGTAGCGAGCTTTCGTATAGGGTACGCCGTCGATTCTCGCATCAAAGCGTTTTTGCCCATCCCGAACAGCTTCCGCGTTGGCGTTGAGATACGGTAGGTAGCATCGACCGATCTCTCCAAACAGTGGTTTAAGCGGTTCGTCGCTTTCCAACTTCGCGCCGTTCGGTGTCTCAGAAGCCTTCGCGGGCTGACTGTTCCAGAGGCGGGCCAGCCACTCATGTACGGCGGGAGCACGCTCGCGCATATGCAGTAAGGGGACCGGATCCTGCCCAAAGTGACGAAGAAACGGCCCGGAAAGACCGACATCAGCAATGCTGGGCGTTGAACCAAGCACATAGGGCCTCGAACGAAACAACGTGTCCAACTGTTCGAGGGTCCTAAAGTAGATCGCCTCCACTCCTTTGACCGCATCAGCGCCAATGCCGTCTCCCGCGGTGTAGCCGCCGCGCTGCCTGCGTCGAATGACCCAGCGTTTAAAAAGTTTCGGGCCTGGCACTAGATTCATCATTTCATTGACGATCAAAGCACTGTGAAGCTTCGCCCCATGTGGGTAGTGCCAGCGAAAGTGCATCGCCGGTCGCCATAACCACTCGTCGGCATAATCTTCTATTAGCAATCCCAAAAAACGTTGAACTGGGTCTTCAGGATAAATATGGGGGCTTGGCTGCTGCTGTTCCAACCATTCGATAATCTTCGTGGTATCCGTCATCCAGCGGCCATCGGGTAAAACGGCGACGGGCATTTGTTGCACCCCGGTCTCCCGCTTTGCTGCCAAACCGTCTCGCGGAAACTCCATGGAATCCAGCCGGTAGCTGATACCCTTGCAGCGAAAATAGGTCTCTAGCTTTCCCGTAAAATACGATATGTTCGATCCGATCACGCGGACCGGTTTTTCGGGATCGTTTAGCACCAGTGGTTGATTCATGAATAAAACGCTCGCGGG
>JBCCQO010000227.1:0-5922 GCA_039024595.1 Pseudomonadota bacterium
CCAGAAGATATCCGGATTCTAGCAATCCTGTACGCTGCCCCCAGCCTGCTGTTCAAGGGCATTGCCATCGCGCTGATGTGGAACTTTCCTCTGGATGAGGCGGAACACGCGCGTATACGACAGTTGCTGGCCGAGCGAGAGTCTTCAGTCGATAGCACTCCCTAAGTCGAAGGACGACAATGGAGTGCCGCAATCCCTCTAGCAAAATCAGATCTAGCGAAGATCGCCATAACAGTGTGTACTAGCTGACAAGATCCATCGAGCACGTGCGAAGAGGAACGGGCTTTTGATCAGTAAAAAAATCGGCAATTGCCTGATCGGACTCATCGGTTCCTTTCGCGAAGTGACTGAGCAGTTCTTAGCCCGAGTTCCAAAAGCTTGAATCAGAGATCACTGTGAATGCCGACGCAAGGGTAGAAGCAGATGGAGGGCTGCAGCCACTGTCCTACGGTTTACGTGTGAGTAAGCTTCGTGGCCTTTGCTGTGCATTGGTTCTTTGTTGTTTTCCTCTTTCAGCTTTTTCCTTCGAGAGTGTTCCCACTCCATCCGTAGCCTTGTGGATTGAAAGAGACGGTAAGCGAGAAGTTCCAGAAAACCCTCTCCCACCGGCTAACGAATTGTGGGAATCGAGTTCCACCAGTAGCGTGAGCGGATCCAACAATTCCGTTGTTTGGCTACGGATCGAAGTTCCCGAATTACCACTCCATTCCCCCGAACGGGTCCTGGTAATAGGTCCGGCCTATCTAGACCATGCGGTGCTCTACCGTTCTGGTGGGTCCGGCCCAGAACTGGATCAAGCGATTGTCTCAGGCGATGCGGTTCCCTTTTCGGAAAAACCGTACAAACATCGCTTGCATGTTTTTCCTCTCGGTTCTGAGGCCGGGGTTTACTACTTGCGCGCGTCCTCCAGCGGAGTTTTGCGCGTTGATTGGTCGATCCAGGCGGAAGGGGAATTTCTCGACCAAGATCGGAATACGGACTTGGTGTATGCAATCCTGCTCGGTGTTCTGGCGGCGATGATTTTGTTCAATATTGGCGTGCTGGCCGGAATTGGAGATCTCACCTATCTATATTACGTGGCTTATCACATTAGCGCCGCCGTAGTCATCGCCTCTCTGTCAGGTTATGCGGCGCAGCATTTATGGCCTTTCGCGAGCAACTCAACGAACTACGTCAACCCGGTCGCACTCACCGTTATGTGCCTAACCGGTATTCCTTTTGTCAGCTCGTTTATTGGAGTGGCGGAACATCTTCCGAAACTGGCAAGACAAATGCGGCAGGTCTACCTAGCTACCGCAGCACTCATGGCGCCAGCGTTTTTCCTGCCTTACTACATCGGCACTATGTTCATCTATGCAGGGATCGCCCTAACCTTAGGTTCAATCACGCATATGATAGTGGCGGCTCTGAAGGCGCGCGTGAGCACAGCTCGATACATTGCGCTGCCGTTCTTGCTGAGCATCTGCCCTGGCGCTTTAGGGGCGCTTTTTTACCAGTTTGGCGCGCTTCCGGAAAACTTCTTCTTTTCGCATCTTTTAGAAGTCACAACGGCGCTAGAAACTCTTCTTCTGTCGCTGTTCATGGCTTATCGAATCAAGGTTTCAGAACGGGAGAAACTAGTTGCGCAAGCGGAAACTCTGGCGCTTGAGAGAGATTTTAATCAGCGCATGCTGACAAAGCAGGAAGAGGATCGCTCGCGTATCGCGCGGGAACTGCATGACTCAGTTGGTCCCAACCTTTCCGCTCTTAGTATCCACTTGCAGTCCATGGCCAATGCAGCCGATCACAAGCAACCGATGATGAGTCCAGACGATGCTCTGTTGCTGCTGCGAGAAAGCATCGGTGAAGTTCGTCAGCTCTCCCACACCTTACACCCGAGCCAGTTAGATCGTCTTAGTCTGGCAAACGCAATAGAAGTTTACTGCCGTCAATTTCAGACAGAGGGAGGGCTAGAGTTTCGCTTTGATCTCTTGGTGGAGGAGCATGAAATCGACGAGGAGAAAAAGATACATCTGTACAGAATTGTTCAAGAAGCGGTACACAACGTGGTAGTGCATGCCCAAGCCACACTTTGCTCTCTCTCCTTGGAACGAGTCGACGGTCGCATTGTGCTGACCGTTCGGGATAACGGCTGTGGTTTCGAACAAGCCGGTACCAAGAATCTCGGGCTCGGAATGACCTCGATGTCCAATCGGGCTGATGTGATCGATGCTAAATTTACCCTAGCGTCAAAGCTTACCGAGGGCACTAAAATTACCGTGGAGTTAGAAGCGGCAACAGCATGACTAAAGCCACCGTTCTTATTGCTGACGACCACCCGATTTTCCGCCAAGGGGTTCGCCATCTAGTCGGGCAGAATGACGATTGGACGGTAGTGGCTGAAGCGAATGATGGTCAAAGCGCCATTCAACTGATTCGTCTCCACCAGCCGGACATCGTTATCCTCGATCTGTTTATGCCCAATATAGACGGTCTGGGCGTTTTACAATGGGCCAGAGACAATAGCCCTACGGCACTGTGCGTCATACTAACAATGCAAACCGATGCGGCACTCATCGACAGAGCCATTGAGTTAGGTGCTCGAGGTTACCTATTTAAAGAAGACGCCTATGACCAGCTACATCATTGCCTAGAAGCTGTCATGGCAGGGCAAACGTATACAAGTCCTTCTCTTGCATCACCGGCGATTCTCCAATCGCCGATCGAAAGCGAAGCGCTAGCACACCTCTCTCAGCTGACCAGAACACAACTGACGCTGCTTCAGTTTCTGGGCGAATTCAAGACTAGCCGAGAAATCGCGGAGCTTATGAATATAAGCCACCGCACAGTACAGAACCATCGACTGAACATCTGCTCTATTCTCGACGTGCAGGGTTCGGGCAAATTGCTGGAATTTGCCGTTCGTCACCAGGCCGAAGTTAAACACTTGCTCAACGGCGCTTAAGACTCCAAGCAGGCTTTCGATCTGGAATAGGTGCTGCCCTCCCACACCAGCGGGACTGTGTCACAGCAAGCGTCTCCTAACCCCAAGACTTGTGAGCAACTCACAAAAACGAGAGTAAAGCTGCTCTAACAGCGTGCCGTGAAATTCCCTAGCGTTCCCCCTTGAGTTCCCCTCATGCTTCTGCCGCAAAAAATAAGCGGTCGCACCTAGACAGGGAGGGCAACACGATACAGGTGAAGTAAGGGGAGTTTGCTATGCGAGCCATCTACAAAAAATGGCCTACAAAACTACTACCGCTAACCGGCGGGCTACTGCTAGCCAGCTACGGTTTTGCGGCGGTAGAGATTGAACACGAACCGATCGAAGAAGCACGCTCTGGGAAGCGAATCGCTATAGAAGCAGAGGTTTCGGTCGAACAGCAAGCCGATTCGATCCGCGAGGTACGTACCTACTTTCGCACGGATAAGGACGGTCGTTGGCACTACGTACCGATGCGCGGTTCTGGAGACAGCTACAGCGGGGTTCTTCCTGCACCCGACGTCTACACCTCTTTTGTCCGATATCAACTGTTGTCTATCACCGATCAGCGGCAACTGGCTAAGTCGGAAATCTTCAACATCGACATTGAGAAAGATAAAGACGCACTCAAACGCCTGGAAAGTAAAAAGCCACGGGATGTAAAAATCGACGTATCCGATCTTCAAGATGCGGAGGAAATTTACGAACGCTTCGATCGTGCAAACGCCGCTGACAAACGCAATGTCGCAACGGAATCGGGCGAGCCCTCGTCGGACACCCGAGTAGACGTCCGCTCGGAAAACAATCCGATGACCGACACGCTTTCTGGTTTCGACGACTACATCAACCTCACCTATACCGGTAGTGCCGAGGCATTCGGTACGGCCGCGGGGATCGTAAGCAGCAACGTTGCAGCAAGCAGTGTGGCACCCAAAGTCGCCGGAGTGTCGAGCGCTGCTGCCGGAGGCGGTAGTTCCCTGGCCTACGTTTTGCTGGGTGGTGCAGCAATCGCCGGAGGCGCGGCGGCCGCCAGCTCCAGCGATGACGACGATAGCAATAGTGAAGGCAGCACCGGCGAAGGAAGCGGTGGAACTGGCGGTGGCACCGGCAGCGGTGGAGGTACCGGAACGGGCGGTGGAGCCGGCAGCGGTGGAGGAAGCGGCGCCATTACCGACTTCGCTGGCCGAAGCGAGGGACCTAACGTTTGTGGTGATAGCGGCAACGCGGCGTTTCGCTGGGTCGTAGACCTGACTCAAAGCGGTACGGACGTCAGTGGAGTCATTACTTTCCACAACTGTCCTGGTGGAGGCCGCGCCGAGTATGACGTAACGGGAACGGCAACTGATGGGTCTTCCTTGGAGTTACAAGGTTCACTCACCTTTTCAATAGGACCACTCGCAAGTACCGCGCCTTCGAATCAGGTATTCGTTGTCTCACCGGGCAGCGCGCCCAATCCGAACTTCGCTCCCTAGCGCGGAGAAGCGAACTGTGACTAAAGGCACCATCACCCTTTTGCGGTCCGCGCTGCTCCTGATCCTCACGATCATGGGTACCTCGGCGCTGGCAGCGCAAAAGGGTCAACAAGCACAGAGAGACTATGTGGGTCCAAAACAGGTAGTCGCTGTACTGCCCTTCGAAAATCGCGTTGAGGGTATACCCGGCAACTGGTTGATCGGCGAGGGACTGGCGGAAATCCTGGTCACGGAACTGATCGCATCCAATCGGTACCTACTAGTGGAACGCGATGCAATTCAGAACATTGTTCGTGAACAGGAACTCGGCATGAGCGGTTTAGTCCGTTCTGAAACCGCTGTACCGACGGGACAGCTAGCGGGAGCTCAGTTCATGATCAAGGGAGCGATCACCGAGTTCAATGCGGAAGCAGGCGGTGGCGGTTTAACGGTTGCGTTTCGGGAAGCAGAAGCTGGCGCAAAGACGCGCAAAGCCTATGTAGGTATTGATGTTCGAATCGTCGACAACCTAACCGGTCGTATACACGCCTCCTACAACGCTCATGCGGAAGCCCGTTCTGGAGGCGCCACTCTCGCCGCGCAGTTCCTGGGTTCCGATGATTTCAAAGTCGGTGCTTCGGGTTTTTATGACACGGCCTTGGGCATAGCGTCCCGCGATGCGCTTCGCCAAATTATCGACTTCATTCTCATAGAAAGTGCGGAGATTCCCTGGCAGGGATCGGTTATCCAGTCGCGCGGGCGTAACGTTTTTATCAATCGCGGAGAGAGTGCAAACGTAAAGGTCGGCGACGCGATGGAGCTTTACAGCAAGGGTGAACCGATGATCGATCCGGAAACCGGATTCAATCTCGGCAGCATGGAAGAGTTTCTCTGCGTGATAGAGGTGACTCAGGTCCAACGAGAGTTCGCGAGCGCGAGAGTAGAAAGAGATTGCCAAGGATTGGTGATCGAGCGCGGCGATATTGTGAGGTACGGCAAGATCGATGAGTAGGATTTTTCTACTTATTATGCTTTTAAGCGCTGCTCTCGTGACAGCGGAGATCTCGCAGGCGCAGGTTAATGTCGACGGAAAGCCCAGGGTGCTTGTTCTCATCGACGAGAAAGTTAGCGGTGTCCTCGGGACAACGGGTTGGGAAGTACCTCGCCAATCGGAAATCTCTCTCCTTGCGCAGCTTCGCTCCGACGAGTTTATGATCCTTGATCCAGAGACTACGCGACGCAATATCGACCGCAATCGGGGCCTCCGCCTGCTTGAAGGAGACGAACGATCAGCTACGGCTGCTGGCCTCGCCATGGGAGCAGAATTGTCGATCATCGGCACCGCTATCAGCAAACCGGCGGGAGCAAAGCTACTGGGCACGCAGCTTCAGTCAATCCAAGCGACGGTTACCGCGAGAGTGGTAAAAAACGATACCGGAGAAGTCATAGGGTCGGCGAGTGCGACAGCTTCCTCGTCAATGTGTGCCTTGGAAGCTGTCGCACTCGCCG
>JBCCQO010000228.1:0-5907 GCA_039024595.1 Pseudomonadota bacterium
CATCATCCGCGAGCGCTGCGCCACGTGTCACGCGGTGAATCCCAGCGATGACGTGTTCACCGTCGCCCCCGGCGGCGTCGTGCTGGAGAGCATGGATCAAATGGTGCAGTGGGCGCCGCGCATCAAGGCGCGCAGCGTGGACAATCACGACATGCCGTTCATGAACAAAACGGGGATGACCGATGAGGAACGCGCCTTTGTGGGGCGCTGGGTGGATGCGGGTGCGCCGTCAAGCTAATCAACGATTGGCGGATCGCTTCTACGCCGTTCTCCAACTCGCGTGCGCGCTGCAATGCATCGTTGACGGCTTCAGTCTTGGTGGCGAAATCACCACTGTCTGCACGTTCTTGGCCCAAATGCCCGAAAAGGTGCACTTGGCTAAATGATGGCAGTAAACCTCTTTAATGCACGCAATCAGCCGAGACCGTAGCGAAAGGTCTTAGACAAAGAAGCCGACAATCCGCAGTTACTTGGGCGATGTTCAAGTGTAATGTGAGTCAACACAGTCCGACCTGGCTCTGGCTGCGCGAAACTCGTTGACCTTTCGCTGCTGCAGCGCGCCTCTGATGTCCCTTCTATCCGGCCGGCCACCGAAACGCCGGACTCCGGCCCATATCGTCGAGAACGCCACAAGATCACTAGATTCAGGGGCTTGGGTGGGCTCACCGTCTTCATTGTGGGTCCACTACTGGACCTTTTCGGGCATTTGGGTGAGCTCAACCAAGATAGGCCGCACCGGATGTTACCCGGGTAGTGCGCGCTGAGGTGAGTGGTATCGGTATGTCACAGCACTGTAACGGAGTGTCAGTTCAGGCAGTTATCGGGACTGCTGGCCTATGAAAGCACTCCGCTCGATTCTCATCACATCGGTGCTCCTACTCAGTGCCTGTGGTGGCTCAGGGGGCGGGGGCGGCACCCCGATCGCTCCCCCACCACCGTCAATAGCGCCACCGCCCGGTCCGGTGATGACTGGCGTCATCACACCCGTTCCTATCGAGGGCCTTCGCTTCAGCACGCCCTCACTCACGGGGGTAACGTCGGTCGCCGGCGAGTTTGACTACCGGGAGGGGGAATCAATAACTCTGGCGATGGGCGCGACGGAGCTTGGTACCGTCGAGGAGTCACCGGAGCTTTCTCTGTTTGATCTTCGGCGAAGCGTCGTTCTTACCGATATTCGGATGATCAATAATGCGCTGGGCGGACCGGAGTCCTCTTACACAGCATCCGTCAACGCACTACGAATCTTGTATTCACTCGATGACGATCAAAACCCCGACACGGGCATCAGTGTTACCCCTGACGTTACCGAATCGCTGGACCTTCAACAAAGCCCGAGACGCTTCGCATATTCAGCGCCCGTGAAAACGCTGTTGAACAACGCGGGTCGCAAGATGATGCCGCTTGAGATCGTGCTCTCGCATCACTACGAGGAAGCGGGCCTCTCGTTTACTCAAGACGGCCTTTTGCCCAGCCGGCGAGTTCATGACAACTTGTTCGGGGGATACACGGGTAACGGAGTGGAGTACATCACGTATCGTGTTGGAAGCTATTCGTACGACCGCTATGGCAGCTTGGAACGACACGATCGGTTCGACGAAGCAGGAAACCTGATCGCAACGATGGGCTATGAGTACGACGATCAGGGTCTACTGTTCCGAAGAACGATCGATGACGACGCGGATGGCCTCATCGATTTCGAGGCCGTTCTGATGCGGAACCATGCGGGTGACGTCATCCAAGAAGACCGGCGGTCCATCAACGAACACGTCGAACTTTCAACCACGATCACCATGTACGATGACTTGGGTCGCGTTAGGACCGTCACCGACGATCAAGGCAGCGATGGCGACATCGAATCACTCACCACGACAGACTACCTGAACGGTGGACTCACAGCACGCATTACGGCGTCATCGACAGCCGGTTCAGTTTTCGAGTGCGTGATCATCAACACCTACGACGACTCGGGCTTGCTGCGGGAGCAGTCTTTCGAGGGCACCGGCATTGATCAACATGATTTCCTGGACACCAGGCCGCCACCGATAGGCGTCGACTACATCGACACGTTCGACCCCCGTCACCCCTATTGGGGCGTGGAGGCCGCATTCTTGGCATTGAATCCGAGTACGTCGAGCATCAGACACACCGTGTTTGAGCGAGACAACCTGGGTAGGGTCTTTCGGCGCACGACCGACCGCAATGGCGATGGCGAGCCCGACCAAGTAGCGTTCATACGCTACGAAGAACACGGTCCTGTGTACTGGTCTCACGAAGACTTTGACGGCAACACGCGCGACATGCGAGGCATCTATAGGTACACAGATGATGGGTTGTTAGAAGAAGCGATTGTGCGCCCCCTGCCGGTGGAGGGCGTATTCGAGAGAAAAACCATAATCTACCGGGATTCGAGCAACCGACGGGAGTTCATCAGTATCGGCAGAGGCGGGACCTTTCGGCTAGCGGACTCGGCAGGATTCAGTTACGAATTCGGCGCGTTATCTGATAGCAGATTCAGCACTATTTTTGATGATTCTTGGGAGTGGGACTGGGAACGGAGCTACCGCATTGACGATAGCATACTCTATGGACTGACACCGGCTCGCCGGTAACCCTTCGCGTTTTCGGTCCTCCCGCGTATAGCCCTAAGCGTGCGGGCGCGGGGGCACATAATCTCTTCACCCATGCGTCTGTCTCGCGGGCTCAGTACTTTCTCAACATGGCTGGCTTGATTGAGCTTGTCGTTCTGTTTCTCAGGAAACTTCAGAATACGGCGCTCTTCAGCACCGATACCGCGGATCTATTGGCGCCGCATGTAAAAAGTCGCATCAGCGATATTGTGCTTTCGGAAGAATTCGGCTGGCGGAATCCGGGCTGTGCCTTCTTCGAGCGTTGTGGCTCTTTGTTGTGTCGCGAGTGGTTACTCTATGTCCGTCATCGCCTCGATCAACGAACTCAATTCCAATCTGAGAGGATTTGATTGATTTCGGAGTGTAAATCCATGATTCACGTACTACTTTGAGAGTGCCTATCTTATCAAAGCCATGCAATTCTTGAGAGGGAAAACACCCTGAAACTGCTGTGACTAAAGGTTCAAACGGGTTGCTCAGGGTGGACTACCTCTCCTTAAAACGAATAATCTGTTGCACGGGCTCCCCATCCGTTTTTATTGAGATAGTCCCTGCTTGCTTCGAATCAACACGTCGCGTGAACGTCCGGTTTCCGCCGTGGAACACCCTCTTTCCGTCTACGTTACTGACCTCGTCCGCCTGGGCTGGAACCATCTGGAAGCGGCTGACCAACGACGCTACGCTATGCAAGTACGTAGCCGCAACGCGCGATACTCATGATCGTTCTCAGATGCGCCCTCTTTTTCTCCTTGTCCCTCTCCGCTGTGTTCGTCAATGCCGATACGGCGCTTGATGAGTACAACGCAACATTGTCAGAAGCTGAGCATTCGGCACAGGCCCAGCTGTTGCTTGGTCTTCTCCTTAAAGACTGCGATTCCTTCCTGGATGTGGAGGGATGGAAGGGTTTCGAGGAATTGGTCGACCGAGCGCGGAAGCGTTTGTCAGAGGACTTCGACACCTGGGAGGCAAACGCTCGCCGGCGATTTGGAGCTTGCCACGGCCTGATCGATAGCTTCGCGAGCGCCGACGAGTACCTTGAAATGCAGCTATCCTGGGTCGAACGGTCCATCGAAAGCGGATCCGCGCTCGCTCAACTGATCCGGCACCACGAACGGGAACGAGAGTATTCGTCGCAGCAGAGTCTCCGAGCCGCGGGGGTCGTTCAGTCGAGCATTGAGACGGAAAAGCCGCCCGTCTACGATTTTCTACATCATGTCCGGGAGTCGCTCTTTGAAGCTTACGAATATGGCCATCCGCGCCTACAGTGGGAAGCTCTGTTTTACGTTCACGTGAAGTTCCGAAAAGCTGAAGACGAAGTGCTCGGTACTTCTGAAAGTCACGCCATAACACCGCAGCAGGAGCATGAGATGTTAGCGCTTCGGACGGCAGCTGACGAAATGCCTTGGGAATACCTGAGTTGCAAATACCAGAAAGACTGCGACGCTTCGATATTCTTCGAGTACGTAGGCGAAATCTACAGTGATGAGGAAATTGGGCAGTTCATCGATACCGCTTCTTACTACGAGCGTTGTATTGAGGCCGGTGACTGGGTTTCCTTGGATTTGCAGGGATGACGCCCGTCGGAGCCGGCGTAGCCTTAGCCGTGTCCTCGCGCCGGCTCATTTGGCCGTGATGCTGTCATAGCCACTGCGATTGCATCTGCGACTAGATTGTCTCCGCGATTACCTTACCGATTACCTTAGCATTACATTAGCGATAGCCACCGCGAATGTTGATCGGTGTAAAAGCTGGCTCACGCAGGGCAATGCTACTGAATCCGCGCCCTCACCTCCCAGGACGCGACGTCTTCGGGGTCGCCGCCTTCAATGAGAGAAAACTGAGCACCCACCCCTGGCCTGCAGTCATTGGTGCCAAATATTGCTGAAGCGCCATTCTTCCCGATTGTTGTAAACACCACCAATGCCTCAGGTTCGGGTTCCCCGGCTGCGCGAATCGCTTCCATACCCGCCTCTCTTGCAGCCATGAGTGCTGGCGTACTTATGGCACCCGTAAGGCGGACTTCGCAGACTTGTCCCTCGAGCTGCACGTACTCCCGAAAGGTGACCTTGTGGCACGTCCATTCCGGGGGCGCGGCGCCTGCGGGCACACGGGCTATCGTGGGACGCCGACAGTTAACCCGACCCGCTTCTCCTCTCCCGAGGCGCTCGCTATGCGGGAGAAAGTACAAGGTCGCGAAATCGCTATCGCAGTCTGTTCGCGGCTCCATCCTTATCTCGACGCCTTTGCGATCTGATCGCGTTGAGTGCACCTCATGCATGCCGCAATCGTCGGTAGCACCGCCCTCCCAGTAGCGAGAGTGCTTCAAACCCGGGCTGGAGGCCATTTTCGGATGACGACTGACGAGAAGCGTCGTGATGGCAATGCGGTCAGCCTCACCAAGAGGGACCGCCACAGCTGGAGCGTCGTTTTTTTCAGCTGCAGCCAAGGAGAAAGAACACAGCATCAAGCAACCGGTCAGTCGTTTAATTGCGTTAGTAACCATAGACGTTTCCCAAATCGTGGATTGCCGCCACATTTACTGCGGGTAACGAAGACAAATTAATCAGGACTAGATCTTTGCTAGCCGCATGTTGTGGTTCCAATTTTCATAATAGCTACTTTTCTGCGGGACGCTTTCGCTTTGTTGTGCGACCAATGTCTTGTTTGTTTATAGCTCCCGCTTATATCTACTACTTAGCTGCTGCCACCTCATAGCTATATCGATCAAATTTAACGATGAACAATACATAGTGTCCGGACATCAAATATGGACGGCACACAACACCTGGTTCTCAAGCTACAATTATCTTCCCCAGATGCATCTCAGGTGTTGTTAGATGCGAGCCACATTATTGGTCACCGTTTTTCTGTTCGTGATTGGGGCGTTGTCCCTGACATTCTCGCCCTCGCCCACAAAACACCCCATGGGTATGCGGACCGCTTCAGCTGAAGACCGTACCGCACAGCCGCAATCACCTCCTGGACCGGGAAAGGAGGCTTTGCTCATTGGGCAAGCGCAAGATCAAAACACTGGTTTTTCTAATTCTCGAATTGACGAAGACGTAGCGATTTGGCTCAAACAGCTTGATCGGCTCCTTCTCTCCGAGGACGATCGAGACGCTCTTCGCGCGCTAGCCGCTTCCACCGCCTTGGAAATCTATCAGCGCGAGATAAAAGCTGCGCAGGAAGGTGATGGCCGTGCCCGATACGAGCTCGCACGCGCATTCAAGGGTTGCAAACACGTACCGTCGGTCGCGGCGTTTGAACAAATCAGGCAAAC
>JBCCQO010000229.1:0-5852 GCA_039024595.1 Pseudomonadota bacterium
CGTCGGCGTCATAGCACTGCTGCCGCTCATCCCATAGAAGCATGGATTCTGTCGCGTAGTAGTGAGCGATACGCGCGAACTCCGCCCTATCCTGCCAGCGGGAAGACCAGCGCCCCGGCACAGCCAGCAATCGTGAAATGTATTTCGGTGCGGCTGCAGGGATGCGGCGCAGGCGAAGTGGCTTGTTTGCGCACTGGAAGAGCAGTCGCGCTTGCTCTAGTGGTGAGATTGCCGTACCGGGCCCACCGATCGGTAGTACCCCCTGTAAGCTCTCTTGCTCTAGCGTGTTACACAGGTACTCGGCCAAATCCCGCTCCGCAATCGGTTTGCAGCGTGTTAGTTGTCCGTCTCCGAAAAGGAAAAATGGTTTGCCAGCCTTCACGCGTTCAACTTGGCCGGAGAGCGACTTAAAAAACGCCGTGGGCCTGACAATGCTGTATTTTAAGCCGGAAGCGATCAGCTCCTGCTCGAACTTAAGCTTGGCTAGTTGAAAGGCGAGGCGAGGTTTTTGGACGCAGATCGCCGAGAGCAAGGTGAAGTGTTTCACGCCACTTGCGAGTGACGCATCGAGCAAACCACGGTTTGCCGCATAGTCCACTTGCCAGGCATCCTCGATTCCGCCTTGCCGACTGCTGATGCACGATACAACCCCGTCTGGGGAAAACTTCCTAAATTGCTCAGTGAGAGTCTCCCGGTCCCGGAAATCGACCAGGAAGGAGTCCACGGACTGGGGCGATGGATTCGTCGGCTCTGTCGTTCGTTCCTGCTCTGCTTGCGGTAGCGCAACTGCCGCGCGCATGGGCAGCAGCAGGGAATGACCACGGCGGATTAATTCGCGGGCTACGTGGCGTCCAAGGTAGCCACTGGCGCCCGCGAGAACTATACGGCCCAAAGGGCTTTAGCGACCCAGCATCGTTCGCGCGACCAACTCGCGCATGATCTCCGAAGAACCACCGTAGATTCGTTGAATTCGCGCATCTGTGTAGAAGCGTGAAATGGGATATTCGACGGTGTAGCCATAGCCTCCAAATAGTTGAAGACAGTCATCGATCGTAGAGCATTGCATTTCACAGGACGCGAGTTTCAACATGGCGGCCTTGTCGGCGGTCAGCTGATCTCGCGCGTACTCATCGGCACATTGTTCGTACAGTGCTCTATTCAGCGCGATTTCTGTTTTTACGTCGGCGAGTTTAAAGCGAGTGTTCTGGAACTCACCGATTGTCTGACCAAAAGCCTTCCGTTCTTTTACGTAGTCAACGGTCAACTGAAGTGCGCCTTCTGCAGAGCCTATAGCCTGCGCCGCAATCCCGAGCCGTTCACGAGGAAGCTCTTCCATCATGATCACGAAACCACGATTTTCCTCACCCAGAAGTGCCTCTGCTGGTAGGCGCACGTCTTGAAAAAACAGTTGCGCGGTATCAGATGTGTGCTGGCCAATTTTCTCAATCTTACGACTCTTTTCAAATCCTGGAAGCTTCGTGTCGACGAGGAACAGGGACGTGCCTTTTGCCCCCTTACCCGGGTCGGTAATTGCGGCGACAACCACGAGGTCAGCATGAATCCCATTGGTAATGAATATCTTGGACCCATTTAGGATCCAGTCTTCGCCGTCCCGGACAGCATTTGTGCGAATGCCTTGAACGTCGGAGCCGGCTCCAGGCTCGGTCATAGCGAGCGCCCCAATCACTTCTCCGCTTACCATCTTCGGCAGCCAGTCCTGCTTTTGCGCGTCCGTTCCGTGGCGGCTCAGATAGGGGGCGACAATGTTGGAATGAATGCTGTAGCCAGTCGCTATGCCGCCAAAGCCCATCACCGACAGCTCTTCCATTAGTGCCAGTGTGACCTGGGGGCTCGTGCCTGCGCCGCCGTATTCCTCGGTAACGTCCGGGCAAAGAAGACCGGCCGCGCCCAGCGTATTCCAAAGCTCTCTCGGTACTAGTTGATCCTGTTCCCACTGCTCAAAATGTGGGGCTATTTCTTTTTCAAAAGCCCTTCGGGCCATGTCTCGAAACAGCGTGAGTTCGTCGCTTCCTATGTCCATGTTCATCGGCGTAGTCCCCCAGTGATTAAGCGTCTCTATAAGACCCTAATTGTCATTGATGACGAATCGAGTCGCAACTCGGCAGCAAGGCGCAAAGACCGCTGCTGCCGCTAAGACAATGTCCCCATAGACGGGTACTTTTTCTGATCGCTTCCGATGCTAAACTTGCGCGCTCTCTAGAACCAGCAGACCAAGTTACGGAGAAAATAACATGGCTGATTATCTGAAGTTTTATATCAATGGCGAATGGGTTGATCCGATTGAGGCGAAAACCTTGGACGTGATTAATCCGGCCGATGAGTCCGTTTGCGCGAGAATTTCTCTCGGCTCCGAAGCGGACGTGGATCGTGCGGTCACCGCTGCGAAAAATGCATTTACGAGCTATGGGTTCAGTACTCGAGAAGAGCGGATGGCGGTGTTGCAGCGTTGCGTTGAGGTTTATCAAAAACGCTACCAGGACATGGCGGACGCGATTCGCATGGAAATGGGAGCTCCCAAGAGTCTCGCGGATACCGCTCAGGCTCACTCCGGATTGGGGCATTTGGAAGAGGCGCTGCGAATCCTTACCGAATATGAGTTCGAAGAAGATCTTGGTCCTCATCGGGTGATCAAAGAGCCTATTGGCGTCTGCGGCATGATTACACCGTGGAACTGGCCTGTGAATCAGATTTCCTGCAAGGTCGCACCCGCTATTGCTGTGGGTTGTACCGTTGTGCTCAAGCCCAGTGAAGTAGCACCTCTGTCCGCGCAGATTTGGACTGAGATCATGCACGAGGCGGGTGTCCCAGCCGGCGTGTTCAACATGGTCAATGGCGACGGACCTACCGTCGGTGCAGCCCTATCGCGACACCCGGATGTGGACATGATGTCCTTCACCGGTTCCACCCGAGCAGGCACTCAGGTGGCAATGAATGCGGCGCCGAGCGTCAAGCGTGTCACTCAGGAGCTCGGTGGTAAATCTCCAAACATTATTCTCGATGATGCGGATTTGGAAAAAGCAGTGCGCCGCGGTGTTTTACACATGTATAACAATACCGGGCAGTCCTGTAATGCACCCTCGCGGATGTTCGTACCCGCATCGCGCTTAGCGGAAGCGGAAGAAGTTGCAAAGCGTGTGACGGCGGCTTTGGTTGTGGGTGACCCCTCAGAGGAAGGCACGCAGATGGGGCCTGTCGTGTCCGAGGTCCAGTTCAACAAGATTCAGGGCCTGATCCAGGAAGGTATCGACGAAGGGGCGAAACTCGTGGTCGGCGGCACCGGCCGCCCGGAAGGCATCGATGCGGGTTATTTTGTAAAGCCGACGGTGTTTTCCGAGGGGAATAATGAAATGACGATCGCTCGGGAAGAAATCTTTGGCCCGGTGTTGCTAATGATTCCTTACGAGACTGAAGAGGAGGCCATCGCGATGGCGAATGACACTCCCTACGGTCTTGCTGGCTATGTTCAGAGTGAAGACATCGATCACGCCCGGCGCGTGGCTCGTCAAATTCGCGCGGGCAACATTCACCTAAACGGGTCTTCCGGAGGCTATGACGTGCCATTTGGGGGCTTTAAACAATCGGGCAACGGTAGAGAGTGGGGTGCCCATGGCTTCACCGACTACCTTGAAATAAAGGCGGTGGAAGGCTTCGCCGCTTAATGGCGCGATTTGTCCTCGCGATTGACCAGGGGACTACTGGCAGCACGGTCGCGCTTGTCGATGAGCGCGGCCTGCTACAGGCGAGCTGTAATGTAGAATTTGCTCAACACTTTCCCCAGCCCGGCTGGGTCGAACATGATCCACAGGCGATTTGGGCGTCGGTCGAAAAAGCCCTCACGTCCGTACTGCGTAAAAAACTCTGTAAGCCTAGCGACATAGTCGCTATTGGCATAACCAACCAACGGGAAACGTCGGTGCTGTGGGACAAAAGCAGCGGAGAGTCTCCCTGCAATGCCATCGTATGGCAGTGTCGGCGCACGGCTGATTTCTGTCGTGAGCTTAAGGCCCAGGGCGCGGAAAGAGAGGTGCGCCGGCGCAGCGGACTTTTACTCGATCCCTATTTTAGCGCCAGTAAGTTTCGATGGATGCTGAAAAACGTTCCAGCGGCGAGGCGTCTCCTGAAAGCCGGCACACTCGCTGCCGGTACCGTCGATAGTTATTTACTTTGGCGCCTTACCCGCGGTGCAGTGCACCGCACCGATGTCAGTAACGCATCGCGAACCTCCTTGATGAATCTGAAACGCTGTGCGTGGGATTCGCAGCTGTTGGATCTGTTTGAGGTGCCCGAGAGTATTCTTCCCGAAATCGGGCCCAGTTCTGGCGTGTTGGGGGTTACCCAGGGCGTACGCGGCCTTCCGGATGGAATTCCCATTGCTGGTATTGCCGGCGATCAGCAGGCCGCGCTGTTTGGGCAAACGGCCTTTGCGGTGGGCGACGCAAAGTGCACCTTCGGCACTGGTTCCTTCATTCTTATGAACACCGGGGAAGCACCGGTTCAATCCAAGGCTGGCCTGCTTACCACCGTTGCCTGGCAGTTGTCAGGTGAGAACACGAACTATGCGCTAGAGGGCGGAGCGTTTGTCTGCGGCGCCGCAGTCCAATGGCTACGGGATGGGCTCAAACTCATCCGCAAGGCCTCCGAAGTCGAAGCTTTGGCGGCTAGCGTTGACGATCACGCTGGCGTCGAATTCGTACCCGCATTGACCGGTTTGGGCGCGCCCTATTGGTCACCGGAAGCGCGTGGTTTGATAACCGGAATTACCCGAGGAAGCGAGCGAGGTCATATCGCTAGAGCTACTCTCGATGCTATGGCGCTGCAGAACGTCGATATTCTCACCACGATGGAACAGGAACTTGGAAAGCGGATGAAGCCGCTTCGCGTGGATGGTGGCGCTGCTGCTAACAACCTGCTAATGCAGATTCAAGCTGACTATCTGGGTCGAAAAATAGTTCGCCCTAAGATGATAGAAACGACCGTGGCAGGTGCCAGCTATCTCGCGGGTTTGGGTGTTGGTTTGTGGAAGAACAAACGAGAGCTAAAAGACATCTGGCAGAAAGACAAAGAGTTTGCCGTGGCGCTCAGTGCGGCAAAGCGTCGACGTCGCTTACGCAGCTGGTCGCAAGCGATTCAGCGAACGCTGAGCTAGGTGCGCGGTGTCCCAACCGGGAAAACTGCTCGCAAAACCCTGAAGGCGAGGGCCTGATTCTTTGACCGATTACAACCAACCCCTTTCGGGGAACGAAATGCCTCGCTTTGGAGGCATTGCCAGTTTGTTTCGTCTCCCGATTGCCCAAGACTGCCGCGGGCTCGATATCGCATTGATCGGTGTTCCTCTAGATAGTGGTACGAGTAATCGGACTGGGACGCGCTTTGGACCCCGCCAGATACGAACCGAATCGGTCATGGTACGGCCCTACGGTATGGCAACCCGCGCCGCACCTTTTGATTCGTTCCAGGTTGCGGATAGTGGTGATGTCGCTCTTAACGCCTATAGCCTCGAGAAGAGTGTTGCGGTGATCGAGCAACACTTTGCACGCACTATGGCTGTGGGAGCGAAGACGCTAGCGTTCGGTGGTGACCACACGATGACGCTGCCTATTTTGCGTGCGCACGCTAGAAAGTACGGACCGCTAGCCTTGGTTCACGTTGACGCTCATGCGGATATGAACGATGAGATGTTCGGCGAACGTATCGCGCATGGCACCGTGTTCCGCAGGGCGCTTGAGGAAGGTTTGATTGATCCCAGCTTTATGATTCAAATCGGCTTGCGGGCAACCGGTTACGCGGCAGATGATTTCGATTGGGCTCGAAGCCAGGGCGTTCGCGTCGTA